>JAZFTT010000230.1:0-4575 GCA_036446835.1 Acidimicrobiia bacterium | reverse complement strand
CGGGCTCTTCTGGTTTCCCGGCCGGTCCTCGCATTCCCACCGTCGGAAGATTGTCGTCTGGACGATGTTTGACGATGGGTCGGCCTGGGTCACGGGTTCTCCGGTGTCATGAGTCTGGTTACCGACAGCGAACGCCTTCGGTCGACGGATGCGCCGGTGAGGCCCCGCGAGCCGAGTCCTCCGGGCCGACATCGCCGCCGCCGCGGAAGAGAAGGGTTGCTGGCGACGATCGGGGCCTTGCTGTTGTTGTCGGGTGTTCTTCTCGGTCTTGTCCTCGCCCCTCCGGTGACCGGTCCTGGGGAGTCTGCGGTTCAGCCACCATTGACCGGTTCCTCAACCCCCACCGACATCGCCGCAGCCGCTGCGAGGGTGTCCCCTTCGGTGGTTCAGCTCGAAACGGACGGCGGTCTCGGATCAGGCGTGATATACGACTCAAAAGGTCTGATTCTCACCGCTGCCCATGTGGTGGAAGGGGTTAGCGCGGTCAGCGTCCGGCTTGCTGATGGACGACTTGTGGAGGGTGAGGTCCTCGGAGCTCATGTTCTAACCGATATCGCGGTTATCTCGATCCCCGTGGCTGATTTGCCGGTGGCGCTGCTTGGCTACGGCACAGGCGCCAAGGTAGGTGAGACTGCGATT
The DNA here is from genome assembly GCA_036446835.1 of Acidimicrobiia bacterium. Classification (GTDB taxonomy): domain Bacteria; phylum Actinomycetota; class Acidimicrobiia; order Spongiisociales; family ZC4RG35; genus SZUA-217. Next base: position 3,936 of record JAZFTT010000230.1, on the reverse strand, counting down.
GCTCTGGGCAGTCCCTTTGGACTCAACCAGACAGTTACCGCCGGGATCATCAGTGCCACCGGAAGGACCATCAACGGAGTGCCCATGGTTCAGACCGACGCGGCGATCAACCCTGGCAACTCGGGCGGGCCACTCATCAACACAGCGGGCGAAGTCATCGGAATCAATGACGTCATCTTCACCGAAGGCGGCGGCAACGACGGGATCGGCTTCGCGGTCGCCATAGACGTGGCAATCGTGGTCGCCGACCAGATCGTTGCCGGTGAGGACGTCCGGTTGGCGTCGCTCGGTGTGGGAACCATCCCCGACACATCAGGCGCCGGCGGTGCCATAGTCCGGGAGATCCTGACAGGATCAGCCGCCGACAGGGCCGAACTGCGGGTCGGGGACCGCATCGTCGCCATCGACGGAGCGCCGATCCTCCATCCGAGTCAACTATTCGCCGCCGTGGTGAGTCACCGGCCGGGTGCGGCGGCAGAAGTCGAGATCGTCAGAGACGGCCGGCTCATCACGATTGGTGTCACCCTCGAAGGGATCACCCCCTAGTGGTGCTCCACCAGCACTGATTAAACCTGAGCGGGTTACACTCAACTCTGGAATAGAGAGATGTCCGGGGACGTTTCCCGATGTTCAGCCAATCAAAGAGAAAACGAGCACATGCCTGAAACCGCCCAACTGACACTTCCCGTCCTCCCCCTCCACAACGGTGTCGTCTTCCCCCACATGGTGGTGACGATCCGAGTCGAAACCGACGAGGGCAAGATTGCCTTCGCCGCAGCCGAGCAAACAGACGGCCGTCTTCTTCTCGTCCCGCGTGTCGAGGGCCGATACGCAGCCGTCGGCACTATCGCCGACATCCAGCAGGCCGACGACGACGGCAACGTCGTGGTGTCTGGACTGGCCCGGGCACGGGTGGGGGCCGGATCGGTCGACGAGTCAGGAGCGCTCTGGGTCGAAGTCGAGGAGTATCCCGAGGTCGACATCGTCGACGACGAACTCGAAGAGCTCGTCGTCGAATACAAGGCAATCGTCAGTGCGGTCCTGGAAAGCAGGGGTCTCGGAGGGGTCGCCGAGCGTCTCTTGGGCATGGACAACCCGTCCCGTCTTGCCGACCTCGCCGTCTACTCCCCCGACCTCTCACTGGAACAGAAAGTCGAGCTGCTCGAAGCGCTTGATATCCGACGTCGACTCGGCCTGCTCCTCGAATGGATGAGGGATGTACTTGGCGACCTCGAGCTTCGGCGCAAGGTCCGTGCAGACGCCACCGAGCGGATCGAGAAAGGGCAGAAGGAGTACATCCTCCGCCAGCAACTCGATGCGATCAAGAAGGAGCTGGGCGAGGAGGGCGACGCCAGCTCGGAGTATCGGGCCAAGCTCGAAGAACGCGAGCTCCCCGACCACGTCACCGAGGCCATCGAGCGTGAGATCGACCGACTCGAGCGGATGAGCGAGCAGTCACCCGAGCATTCCTGGATCCGAACCTGGCTCGACACGATGTTCGACCTGCCCTGGGGAGAGAAGTCTGAGGATCGCCTCGACCTGGACGAGGCGTGGACGGTGCTCGACGCCGACCACACCGGTCTCCACGACGTCAAGGAGCGCATCGTGGAGCACCTGGCTGTTCGCAAGCTCCGCAAAGACCGCGGTCTCTACGAAGAGGGCGAGCGAAACTCCGGAGCCATCCTCCTTCTGGTCGGCCCGCCCGGAGTTGGCAAGACATCGCTCGGCGAGTCCGTCGCCAGAGCCCTCGGACGCAAGTTCATCCGGGTTGCCCTTGGTGGCATTCGAGACGAGGCCGAGATTCGGGGTCACCGACGCACCTACGTCGGAGCACGTCCCGGGCGTATCGCACGCGCTCTCACTGAGGCGGGCACCATGAACCCGGTGTTCCTTCTCGACGAGATGGACAAGGTGGGCGCCGACTGGCGTGGCGATCCCTCCTCCGCACTTCTCGAGGTGCTCGACCCGGCGCAGAACCACACCTTCCGGGACCATTACCTGGAGACGGATCTCGATCTGTCTGATGTCTTGTTCATCGCCACCGCCAACGTCCTCGAAACCATTCCCGGCGCGCTGCTCGACCGCACAGAAGTGATCCGCATCGATGGGTACACCGACGATGAGAAGGTGGAGATCGCCAGGGACCATCTTCTCCCCCGTCAGCTTCGAGGGGCCGGCCTCGAGCCCGAAGAGCTCGAAGTGACAGAGCCCGCGTTGGCCGCAATCGTCGACCGCTACACGAGGGAAGCCGGTGTACGAAACCTGGAGCGTGAGCTGGGCAAGCTGGCTCGCAAGGTGGCCACCGGGGTGGCCAAGGGCGAGGAATCCGGCAGCGTTGTCGTTGTTGACGAATCCGACGTCCAGGAATACCTCGGCAAACCCAAGGTGTGGAAAGACGAAGCCTCCGACCGCACCGATGTGCCCGGAGTGGCAACGGGGCTTGCCGTCACCGGAGCAGGTGGCGACGTCCTGTTCATCGAAGCCACTGTCATGGACGGCGAACCAGGGCTGACCCTCACCGGTCAGCTTGGCGACGTGATGAAAGAGTCGGCCCAGATCGCCCTCTCCTATGTGAGGGCCCACGCCTCGGATCTCGATATCGGCCCCGAGCGTCTGAAGGGGAGGTTTCATGTCCACGTACCCGCCGGTGCCATCCCCAAGGATGGGCCATCGGCAGGTGTGACCATGCTCACCGCCCTTGTTTCTCTGCTCACAGAGCGCAAGGTCAAAGACACCGTCGGAATGACCGGTGAGATCACCCTTCAGGGCAAGGTCCTGCCGATAGGCGGGGTCAAACAGAAGGTTCTCGCCGCCCACAGGGCCGGGTTGACCGAAGTCATCGTGCCCCGAAGAAACGAGATCGACATCGACGACGTCCCCGACAAAGTGCGTGAGGACATCGTCTTCCACATCGCCGACACAGTCGACGACGTCCTGAAAACGGCTTTCAGCTAACTCGCATGGGGACGACGAACTCGTCTCCGAAGAGCCCCACCGGAACCCCCAGGCCGGCCCTCCGATAGGTCTCGCCGGGAATGCCTATGTCGGCGAGCCAGAGATCTCCGACAGCGGCGACGTCGAGCCCGGTCTTGGGCAAGGCCAGCGTCATCGTTTGCGATGCGATCATGTGTGCACCCGGTGCCAGACCGGTCGTCGAGTCGATGCCGGATGGAACGTCCAGCGACAAGACGGGAGCTTCCTGGCTCAGTGTCCACTCGATCATGTGAAGAGCAGTTCTCTGCGCAGGCCCGGAGAGGCTGTATCCGATGACCGCATCGACGACCAGCACGGGATCGAGGCCGCCAAGTTCGTCGGAATCGACGACCCGGCCATCGGTTCCTCGATATGTCGCCAACTGTCGGGCCGGCACCGGGCGCAACCCGGCTTCGTCGGAGACAACGACTGTCACCTCTCCGCCATGATTGGCCAGATGTCGGGCGCCGCAGATGCCCCCACCACCATTGCCACCTGTTCCGGCGAGCACCACAATGGTGTCATCCCTCCAACCGGGACCGAGGAGACGGATCGTCATCGAGGCCAGATTCCTTCCCGCGTTCTCCATCATCTGATAGAGATTCGGGCCGGTTTCTTCGATGGCGATCCTGTCGACCTCTCTCATTTGGTCTGCCGTCACCGCCGGTACCTCAACACCGGAACCGGTGACATAAGAGAGCGAAACCATCAGGATTCCCCGTTTGTGATCCACTCCCAGTCGTCACCGAGCAGCGAGTCGGCCTCGGGTGGACCCCATGTTCCTCTTTTGTAGGCCATCGGCCGTGAGCGATCGTCGAGGGCCGGTTGGACTATCCGCCACGATTCCATGACGCCGTCCTCCCTTGCGAACAAAGACGAATCGCCCCGGAGGGCATCGCCGAGCAGGCGGTAGTACGGGCCTCTTCCCTGCCTGGCGTCGTTCTCGTGCTCGACGGAGAAGTC
>JAZFTT010000229.1:0-9096 GCA_036446835.1 Acidimicrobiia bacterium | reverse complement strand
GTGATGGTGGATCTTCTCGCCGTGGTGGGTGAGGCGGGTGCCTCCCGTGAGTAGCTCACCCTTTTGGTTTGCCGTCGCACCCGCATCGCACAGCCACGCCTCACCACCACGGCATCGGACGCATTCGCCGCACTGAGGCAGGTAGACGAGCACGACGTCGTCCCCGGGGGCGAGGCTCGTCACGCCGGGTCCGACCGCGGCGACCTTCCCGGCGGCCTCGTGGCCAATCACCATCGGCAGCGGCCAGACGCGCGCACCTGTGACCACCGAAAGATCAGACCGGCACAGGCTGGCGGCGCCGATTTCGACGAGCACCTCGCCCGGTCCCGGCTCGGGCAGTTCGAGCTCAACGATCTCGAGGGGGCGGGACTCGACGTATGGTCGAGCGAGACCCCGCTCGCGCAGCACTGCGGCGCGAAAACTGGTCATGTCGCGGACACCGAGTTGCGGTCGAGGCGCATCGTCAGTCAGCCTGGCACATAGGTTCTGCGACCGTAGGCAAATTGCGCCGGTAGCCCAAAGAGCGCGAGTTCAAATTCTCGCCCCGCAACCGTACTTCGCTCACCAGCTACTCATTCGAGACTATCAAGGTCACGTCAATCCGCGGGGTGCCCACTCTTGGTAGTGATCCGACGCCGAGTAGAGAGAGTGAGCCCAATGCGCCTGGCAAATGGAGCCGATGGCTCATTGACTGAGCCACGAGATGCAAACCACACTCCACCCAGTCGACCGACCGGCCGGACGACTTCTGTTGTTAGGTCACTGTCATTCTGGACCTAGTGGGTGACGGCATGAGGAGGAGATGTGCGTGATGACGGGGATATCGCCTGATCTCAAAGAATTTTCGACCGGTACACCCCCGCACAAGGGTGGTATTGAATTGGAGGCTTGGCAGTGAACTGGAAGAGACACGACTACGAAGACATTCCGGGCACGTATGTGTTCGACGGCAAGACATCTCATTCTGCGTACGGCTTGAACAAGATGTTGTTTTCCTTCAACAGGGAGGAGAAGAGGCAGGAGTTCGATGAGGACGAGGGGGCCTACGCCGCAAAATATGAATTGACGGATGAGCAGAAGGAAGCCTTGCTGGGTGGCGACTTTCTGCAGTTGCTGCGATTAGGGGCCAACATCTACTACCTCGCCAAGTTGGCAATTCCGCGGGGTGTTTCGGTGCAGGACGCCGGCGCGGCGTTTCAGGGGATAACGACGGAGGAGTTCAAGGAAGGGCTCCTCAAGAGAAGCGAGGGCTTTCAAGATAGGCTCGAAGAGGAAGGCGGTTATTGGAATGGCTGAAATCGTTGGTGGTATTACGAGCTCACACATCCCCTCCGTTGGCAATGCGCTGGCGGATGATGAAGCGCGGAATAGCCCTTACTGGAAGAGGTTCTTCGACGGCTACGAGCCTGTGAAGGAATGGCTCAGGAAGGTCGATCCGGATGTAGCGATCGTTGTTTACAACGACCACGGGTTGAACTTCTTTCTCGATACGGTCCCGACGTTCGCTCTTGGATGTGCCGATCGGTACTCGAACGCCGACGAAGGATGGGACTTGCCGCAGCTGGTCGATGTCGAGGGTGATGCGGAGTTCTCTTGGCACCTGGCCGAATCTCTCATCGGACAGGATTTCGACATGGCGACATGCCAGGAGATGCTGGTCGACCACGGCTTCGTGGTTCCGATGCAGCTGATGTGGGGCGACTTGCCGAAATGGCCAGTGAAGGCGATACCGCTTGCGGTCAACACGGTGCAGCATCCGCTGGCCAGCGCACGGCGCTGCTATGCGCTCGGACGTGCCCTGCGCAAGGCGATCGAGTCGTATCCGGAAGACCTGAAGGTGGTCGTCCTCGGTACCGGGGGCATGTCCCATCAGTTGCAGGGTGAAAGGGCCGGCCTGATCGATGTGGATTTCGATCTCCAATGCATGGACAGTGTCATCAACGATCCCGACTGGCTTGCCAGCATGAGCAACACAGAGATCATCGAGAAGGCCGGAACCGAAGGCGTCGAGATCATCATGTGGCTAGTCATGCGCGGAGCGTTGCACTCGAACGTGAACGCGGTACACAAGCACTATCACGCACCGATCTCGAACACTGGCGCAGGAGTCCTTCTTCTCGAGAACGCCACCGGATAATGATTCGGCATCGTCTCGTGATCGACTGTGCCCAGCAATGGTCTCGGGTTTGCGTGCCTCCTTCCTCGCAGCCGTACCTGACTGTTTGACTCCGAGGAGCGTGCCGATCTGCTTGCGTGAACACGGGGAGTGCTCGACCGACGCCCAGTACCTGGACAACTATGTGGTTGCCAAAGCCTCAGATCTTCCGGCACACATCTTGTATGAATTCGACCGTCGATTCCAGGGTCCGCTCAGGTTGGGAGAGGTGTGGCGAGTGGCCGCAGTCCGCCAACTCGAGGCGCTCGACGGGCCCTGACAGTTGCCGCTCGATCGCGTCGATCTGGGCCATGGTGCCGTACTCATCGTCCAACCCTTGAATCAGCAAGACGGGACAATCGATCTGACCGAGAACCTGCTCGATGTTCCATCTCTTGAACTCTGGGTCGAGCCATACATCGTTCCATGCCGAAAACGTGGCCGCCGGGTCACGGTGAAACCTGACCATCTTCTCGATGAGCTCATCACGCTGCGGTTGTCGACCGAGAGCCCTGATCTTGGCAAGACCCCCCTCCTCGACGAACACGTGCGGCGCGAGAAGGACCAGCGCTTCGGTCTGGTGGTGGGCGGCGTAAACGAGGGAAATCGATGCGCCGTCTGAGTGCCCGATCAGGATCGGTCGATGAGAATCGAGTCGGTCGAGCAGGGTCGGCAACACATCGAGTGCCTCACGATCGACGAAATCGAGGGGCCGTGGTCCGGTGGCAACCTCCGACCATCCGTGACCGTACCTGCTGTACACCAACCCCCGGTGATCTGCAGCGCCGGCAACGTCATCGGGAAATGTCCGCCACAGCTCGACGCTACCGAGTCCCTCGTGGAGGAACACCAGCGTTGGCCGCGACCCTCCATCGTTCTTCATGAGGTAGTCGAGTTGCTGCCCGGTCACATTCACCAGCGATGACGGATGGGGCTGCGACACAACCGGGACACTAGATCGCCAGTCTGTCGGAGGCCGAGACATCGAGGGGGACTCCAAGTTAAGCTCGCCACCCTGGTCGAGCAGAGGCGGACATGCAGATTGGACCGAACACCAGCACCCTCGTTGACGGCTTGCTAGAAGCCGGGCAGGGGTCGGATACCGTGTTGATAACCGCGGACGACCAACGGTGGACAGGAGATCAGCTGTTCCGTGCCATGTGCAACGCCGCGGCGCGGCTCAACGATGCTGGGATCGAACGGGAGGATCGAGTCCTCCTTGTTCTCGACGACACTCCGGCATTCCCTGCCGTGTTCTTGGGGGCGATGCGGATCGGCGCCATCCCGGTCCCGGTCAACTTCCTAGCGCGGCCCGACGACTTCGGCTATTTCCTGGACGATTCCCAGGCGATGACCGCCGTGGTTGACCAAGCGTTTTTGGAGGCGGTCGGTCCTCAGGTCAGCGCCCGTCCCGATGTACGGCTCGTCGTTGCAAACGGAACTGCGCCGGACGGTGCTGAGTCCCTGGACGAATGGATGGCATCCGATGCCGGTGAGGTCTCGCCTGTCTCCACCAAGCCCGACGACATGGCTTTTTGGCTCTACTCGTCCGGCTCAACCGGGCCACCCAAGGGTGTGGTTCATAGCCACGACGACATCGCCGCCACCTGCACACGTTACGGCATGCCTGTCACGGGTATCAGCCAGGGTGACATCGCTTTCTCAAGCACCAAGATGTTCCATGCCTACGGGCTGGGCAACAACCTGAGCTTCCCATTGTGGGGGGGCGCGACATCGGTCTATCTGACGGGCCGGCCGACCCCCGACCGGGTCCTGGAGCGGATCCGTACCCACCGACCCTCACTCTTGTTCTCGGTGCCGGCCCTCTACAACGCCATGCTGGCCGACCCCAGTTTCGACGATACGGACTGGTCGGTAGTGCGTTTGGGCATCTCGGCCGCCGAACCTCTCCCACCCGAGATCTGGCGTCAGTTCCACGATCGGACCGGTATCGAGATCCTCGATGGGATCGGCTCCACCGAACTGCTTCATATCTACTGCTCGAATCGAGCGGGGGAAGTAAAACCAGGCACATCCGGGATACCCGTCGACGGCTACGAGATTGAGATTCGCAACTCCGATGGTGGATTGTCCGAGACCGGTGAAGCTGGTGAGATGTGGGTCAAAGGGCCCAGCCTTCTCACCGCCTACTGGAACCAGCCCGACCTGACCCGAGACAAGATCCGTGGCGACTGGTTTCTCTCTGGCGATCGATACCACAAAGACGCCGACGGGTATTACACATATGAGGGCCGGGTCGACGACATGATGAAAATCGGCGGTCTCTGGGTCAGCCCGATCGAGATCGAGAACCGGTTGATGGAACACGATGCCGTCCGCGAAGCGGCGGTCGTCGCCGTCGACCTCGACCACAGATCACGGATCAAGGCCACGGTGATCCTCACCGAAAAGTACGAGGCGGGAGACACCCTCACCGGCGAACTCCAGGAGTGGTGCAAGACCGCCCTCCAGCGCTACGAGTTCCCCCACGTCGTCTACTATGTCGACGACTTCCCGAGGACGGCAACCGGGAAGATCCAGCGATTCCGGCTCAGGGCGTAGATGCACGCGGCTGTAGCCGCCTGCCTCATTGGGGCGGAACTGATTTGGAGGGAGCTGTGTTCTCTCTTCGGAGACGACGGCTCTGCCAAAACGAGCCTATGGTCGGGATGACGCCGCGTGGCAGGAACAGGAACAAGCCCACGATGAGCGCTCCGAGGATGACTAGTCGCAGCTGGCCGAACGCGATCAGCACTTCGTCGATGACGGTGAAGGTGACCGCTCCGAGGATCGGCCCGAATAGGGCGCCGATGCCGCCGAAGGCCAGCATCACTATCACCACTACGTCTACCTCGGCAAAACCGAAGCTGTTGGGGCTGATGCGACCCTCGGTGAAGGCGTAGGTCGCGCCGGCCATGCCCAGCATCGCCGCCCCGATCAGACCCGCGTACACACGGTATCGAGTGACGTCGACACCGGCCAGCTCGGCGGCTACCTTGTCGTCGCGTAACGCCCGGAAGGCCCAGCCGATGTGCGATCGGCGCAGTAAACCGTGCACCAGCAGAAACGAGGCCACCAGTGCCAGCATCAGGTAGTAGGGGGGGATCTGTTCTCTGAGGAAGGAGTCTGCGCCTGACTCGATCAAGAAGCCGTTCTCTCCGCCGGTGAGCTGGCCCAAACCGAGGAGGAGTGTCTCGAACGCGAGTGAGAAGATGAGAGTGATGATCCCGGTGAAGATGACGCCGAGCGAACGTCGCACCGCGATCCAACTGAGCAGCCCGCCGGAGAGACTGGCGGCGAGTGTCGCCAGGAGGATACTCACAATGATGGGCAACCCGACGGTGTCGGCGAGAATGGCGCCGCCGTATCCACCGATCCCGGCCAGGGCCCCAATGCAGAGGAATAGCTGGCCGGCGCTTCCGAAGATCAGGTTGAAGCCGATCGTGTAGCAAGCAAAGGTGAGTCCGAGGACAGCGACGCCCATGAGCACGCGAGAGTCGCCCACCCAGAGCGGGACTAGAGCGAGTGCCGCGCCCACCGCAGCCACAGATGTGAACAAGGTGGGCAGGGAACGTGAAGCGTGTCTCTCGGTGCCCCGAACGAGTGAGGTGCCGGTTGTGCCGGTGGATCGATCGCTCATTCCTTGATTCCCAGCAGCCCGGAGGGACGGATGAGGATGGTCACCGCGGCCGCGGCGAGGAGGATGATCAACGACATGAAGGTACCGATATACGTAGCTGCGATGCTGTTGACGATCCCGAGGATGATCCCGGCCAACAACGCCCCCGGTACGCTACCCAGGCCTCCGACCACGGCGACGATAAGGGCGAACACGGTGATCGAGAAGCCGGCCTGCACGTCCACCGAGACGACCATCGATCGGGTGATCGCCACCAGCGCAGCCAGGACACCGCTCAGAACCAAGATCAGCCGAAGCATACGGCGCGGGTCGATCCCCACCAGCTTGGCACCCTCCTCGTCTTCGATCACCGAGCGCACCGCTCGCCCCAAAGTGGTATATCGGAAAAAGGCGAACAGCACTGCAAAGGTGACCAGCGTGATAGCCGACGCCCACAAGCTTCCCCGCCGCATAGGAACACCGAGGATGTCGACGGCTCCGCCCGCGATGGACAGGTTCAATGCCTTGAGCGGGAAGCGCCAGTTGAGGAACCCGTCGACGATGAAGGCCACGCCGAGCGTGAGCAGCAGGCTGAGCAGAACCCTGGCCTCGCCCTCGGCGCGGTAGATCGGGCGCATGATCGTCTGGTCGAGGAACAACCCGATCAACCCGCCTGCAACCAGTCCGATGCCCACCGCCGGCAAGACGGGTATGCCGGCATCCATCGCAAACAAGACCACCATGGCGGAGATGACCGCCATCTGTCCATACGCCAGGTTGAGGACACCGCCGAGCCCGTAGACCAGGGAGAGCCCGGTACCAAGCAAGCCGAATTGGAGCCCGAGCACGATCCCGTCGAGGATGGTGGCGGTCACGTTACGCCCAGGTAGGCGCGTCTCACCTCAGGGTTCTCGGCCAACTCCGCGGAGGTCCCTTCGAGCCTGATGAGACCGTCCTCCAGCACGTATCCACGATCGCAGAACGCCATTGCCAACGGGACCTGTTGCTCGGCAACCAGGAATGGCAGTCCCTGGCGGCGCAAAATATCGAGAGCCTCATAGGCCTCGTGGGCCAGCTTTGGTGCCAGCCCGGTGGTGGGCTCGTCAAGCACGAGGAGCTGTGGTTTGGCCATCAGGGCCCGGCCCACGGCCAGCATCTGCTGCTCGCCACCACTCATGGTCCCCGCGTGTTGTTTTCGCCGCTCGGCGAGACGGGGAAACAGGTCGAGGACAATTGACATCGTCTCGGGATCGGGACGCTTCGGATAGGCACCAAGAGAGAGGTGCTCCTGCACCGTCATGCGGGGGAACAGGTGGCGCTCGGCGGGCACGAACCCGAGCCCGAGCCGGGCGATGCGTTGCGCCGGCATTCTCGCGATGTCATCACCCTTGAACAGGACCTCACCGGAGGAAGACGCCAACAATCCGCACATAGCCCGGAACAGCGTCGTTTTACCGGCACCGTTCGATCCGATGATCATCACCGCCTCGCCTTGTTCGACATGGAAGGAGAGGTTGTGGACGACGTCGTTGCCCTGGTACCCGGCTGAGAATCCCTTGACTTCAAGCATGCTCGATCTTTTTGCCCAGATAGGCCTCGATCACCGCAGGATCGCGCATCACGTCCTCGGGTTGGCCCTCGGCGAGGACCTTCCCAAAATCGAGAACAACGATCCGCTCGGCCAGTCTCATCACTGCTTTCATGACATGCTCGACCCAGATGACCGTGACGTCGAAGCGGTCGCGAATCGTCTGGACGATCTCGATGGAGGCTTCGAGCTCGGCATCGTTGAGACCGGCCATCACCTCGTCGAGAAGCAGGAGCTTGGGTTTCCCAGCAATCGCTCTGGCCAGCCCGAGGAAGCGCAGCTGATGCAGGTTGAGGCTGCCAACGTGGTCAAGACGGCGGTCGGCCAGCCCGACGAAGGCCAGAGCTTCGACGGCGATCTCGATCGCCTCTTCCTCATCGCGATGGGCACCAGCCCGCCCAAACAAAGCGCCAACCGCGGTGTTCTCGAGCACCGTCATCGTGGGGAACGAGCGTGGTGTCTGTTGCACCATGGCGATCCCCTTCTGACGAACCCGATGAGGCGGGGCTTGGGTGATGTCGTCACCCGCAAAAGTGACCGAGCCTCCGCTGGGGATCTCCAGCCCTACGATCAGCTTGAGCAGGGTGCTCTTCCCCGCACCGTTGGGGCCGACGATGGCGAGAATCTCGCCATCGTCGGCCCCAACCGTCACCCCGTCGACGGCCGGCAAGCCTCCAAAGTGCTTCTCGACGTCATCCAACTCGAGAAGGGACACTTGGCGGTTATGACTCCGGTGCGTAGGGCTCGAGTGGATCCGACTGGCTCAGCACTTCTAGCCACCAGTCGCCGGCCTCGTTGAGCCCCTCGGGTGCGGGCCCGGCGTTGATGATGAAGAAGATCGGTTGTGCCTCCGCCAGCTCCCCCCACTCGGTCCAGCTCAATGTGTGGGCATAGCCGGGCATGTCGAACGAGTTGGCGTGCATGTACTCGGCGATGGCCGTCGGGTCGTCGCCAACTGCTTCCACGGCCTGGGCAACCATCGTCACGATCGCGTAGCCGGAAACGGCATCGTCCGACATGAACTGGTTGTCGGAGAACGCAAGATAGCGCTTGGCCAGTTCGGCGTAGCTATCGCTCGTGTAGTCGGCGCAGGCGAAGTCGGTGAAGCGGCCGATGGCGGTCGCCGGGTCTATCAGAGCCAGCGAGCGGTCCGGCGGTGTCCAGGCACCGGTGACCGGAACATCCCCGATGAGGTCGGCCGAGAGCGCCACGATCGCAGCGCCGCCGGGTGGATGTCCCGTGGCTATGACCATCTGTGCGCCGGCATCTGCCATGGCTCGGACAAACGGCGTGAAGTCGGTGTTCGGCGGAACCGGAGCAACCTGGATTTCACCATAGTCAATACCGGAGCCCTCGAAATCGGCCTCCAAAGCCGCCTTGAACCCCTGACCCCAGGCGTAGTCGGCGACGATTACTCCGACATTGGTCAGGCCCTGCTCCAGGGCATATTGAAGCACCGGCGCTGCAACCATCGGCGCGGCCGGGAGACAGGTCCGGAAGGTATAACGGCTGTCCAGGCTGAGGGCGACCGGGGTGCCGGCCTTCGTGAAGAACACCGGGATCTGGTCTGCCTCGGCCAACCCGGCCACCGTTGGGCTTACCCCGCTGGAGATGACTCCGCCGACGGCTACGACACCCTCTTCGACGAGACGGTCCCACCCGGTGGCGGCGGCGTCGGGGTCGTTCTCGGAGTCCTGGACGAAGATCTCGATCATCCGGCCTCCCACACCGCCA
>JAZFTT010000228.1:0-4350 GCA_036446835.1 Acidimicrobiia bacterium | reverse complement strand
CTGCGGACGAATCGACCCGCTGGTGAATCTCTGGTCACCCGCCCAGGGGTCAGCGTTGTTGTGATACGACGAATTGGTCTCCCACCATCCCAGACGATCTTCGGACAGGACCTCGATCCGGCGCACCCATTTGAGCGACTTATAGAAATACTTTCCGGGGGTGACCACCCTCACCGGGCCTCCGTGATCACAAGTGAGAACTTCTCCATCGAACTCGTGGACCAACCAACTCGATCGCCTCGCGACATCGAGTGGCAGAGAAGTGTGATGGCCACGAGCCGAATAGGCGGCGAAGGACAAGAAAGATGCATCGGGCAAAGGTTCCGCGTCGTCGATCAAGACGGAGAGCGGTACGCCCGACCATAGGGTGCCAGATCGACTCCAACTGGTGACGCAGTGAATGTCGAACTCCAGCGACTGGTGGGCAAGATCCATGTACCCGGCGAGTGTCAATTCACTCGGATTCTCGACAAGACCGCTGATAACGAGGGACCAAGATCCTGGATCGGCGAGCTCGGCCGAAGGGGACCGCTCCCCCACGAGTGGGAATCTCCCAGTCTCGATTTGACCGGGGGGAAGCCTCATGGAGAGTTGCTCAGCCGGTAGCCAGGTTCGTTGAATCCGCTCTCTCCGGAACAACGAAGCCGGCAACGATCTCGTCAACAGGGATGGAAGGCAGAAGCACGGCGGCGCCCTCCTCGGTCGTATAGCCGTAAACAGGCAAGCTGAGTTCGATCACGGATCCGCTGCTCAAACCTCGCATGGTCCATGCGAGGCTGACAGCCTCTATGAGAGTGAGGCCTGTGTCGACGGTGAGGTACGGGGCAACGGCCTGAGCGGCTGCAGTCACCGCTTGTGGGCTCGAAAAGTCCGAAAGGCTCGCCATCATGGAGATGAGGAATGCTCGTTGACGGTCGTTGCGAGCAAGGTCACTCATACCAGACATGGTTCTCCAGCCTGCATCGGTGAGTTCCTGAGTGTGGCGGGAGCGCAACCACGCAAGGGCCTGGTCTCCAGAGGCCATGGTGCATCCCGCGGGGAGGTCGAGGTTGGAGCGCCTATCCCGGACCGAAAACTCGACACAGATCTCATACCCACCAATTGCGTCGACGGCGTTCTGGAAGCCGGCGAGATCAACCATTGCGAAGTGGTCGACTGTCTCCCCGATCAGGCTCTCCACGGCAAGAGTCAGGAGGGTCGGCCCATTCATCTTCTCACCACATCCTTGGAGCATGCCGTTGATGCGAGCCTCACGACCGGTGCAGGCGTTGGTGACCCACAAATCTCTTGGCAGCGAGAGCACGGCGGCCTCCGTCTCGGTCCGCAGCAAGACCATTACAACGTCAGCGCGATTGCCCGAGATCCGACCGAAACCCTGAAGATCCTCGAGATCATCACGCGAATCTGAACCGACGAGGAGGAACACTTCGAGATCGTCGCCGGAATCCAATAATTCGGGCTCGACCTCGACCACTGGTTTGTCATTCTCATTATCCGGCTCAACATCGTCGACCGGAGTGGTCGTGGCTGATGTTGGTGCCGCTGGTCGATCGATATTGACCCGCTCCACCTCACCCCATGTGGACGCGGCGAAAGCAACTGCAACCCCCATGACCAATATGACCACGAGCGCGCCACCAAGTATCAAGCGTTTGCGTAGGAGTGAGGAACCCATAATTCCGAGCGGCCGATTCTACAACGGTTGCCTGCTTGTGCCCAGATGAATGATCAGATGTTGGTACCTGCAATCTCACGTTCCGAAGCCGAGCCGGTGTCTGCGTCCTCTACTCCGGGTAGCGAAAGCTCGAACCTGTGCTGACTCTTCCCATCGATGTACTCGAGTGTGCCGTCCATAAGGCCCGCGAGCTGTCGGGAAACAGCAAGGCCGATCCCAACGGAACCAGGCTGGGTCGGGGACTGAGCACTCCTGTAGTACCTCTCAAAGATCATTTCGGACTCCTGCACGGGCACGCCGACACCATCATCGGCCACCATCACGAGGGCTCGTCTCTCGTACACGCTCACCCCGAGAACTATCCGCTCTCCCCCGTACTTGATGGCGTTGGTAAGGAGATTGCGTATCACCTGGCGCACGCGGAGCGGGTCAGCCCAGGCCTCGACGCCCTCGCCCTGCAAGATGATCTTCTTGTCGGTTGGGTGTGACTCCTGAACCCCTCGGAGCACCTTCTCCACCTGGTCACGCAGGTCAGTGATCTCGGGGTTGATCGAAAGACTCCCGCCATCGGCTCTGGACGCAACCAGCAGATCCTCGACCAGATCAGCCAACTCGCGGCTTTGGACGGCGATGATTCCGTTGAGTTCGTCCAACTCCTCATCGCCGAGGCTCGTTCGACTGGAGATGATCTCTTCGGACAGCCCAACAATAGCGGTGAGAGGCGTCCGAATCTCATGAGAGACCGAGGCAAGAAGCCGCTCCTTGGACTCGTTCGAGTCTCTGAGCTCCTCCGCATCCTCCTGACGTCGCCAGTAGGCGCCGATCATGTGTGACGCCCGCCAAAGTGTCTGGATGTCCACATCACTCCAGGGCTGGTCGTGGGTGTACAGGATGAAGCCGATCGAGCCCCTGAACTCACCGGAGACGAAGATCGGGACTGCCACCTCGGAGTAGATGCCGTCGTCCTCATACAGGGCGCGCTCATCACCTGCCAGTTCTTTGGTGTGAATCACAGCCACGCGGCCGGCGGCGAGAGGCTGGTGCAACGATGGGACGGTTGAGTACTTGCCCTTCTTCCACGCGCTTCCGTATCCGGAGACTCGCTTGGCGGCGTCAGCCACAATTTCCCAACCCAGTTCCCCGTCCACCTCGATATTCCGGTCCACGTAGGCGTAGTCGGCTGGAGACGCCTCGAGCAGGGCTTTGACCGCCTCATAGACCGCGAAAGCATCAGTTTGGACGAGTAGCGCTTCCGAGCATCTGGCGATGGCTTCCTGCAGTCGTGCCGATCGGTCGTACTTCTCGATGACTTCGGCCATCTCGTCAAAGAGCTTGGAAACCAGGACAGTGGTCAGAATCACGCCCGCTGCAGCGATAACAGCCCTGACAACGATCACCCGGAGTTCATCTTCGGCAAGAACCCCCAGAGCGATGCTCCACATCGCCACCGAGAAAGCAACCGCACCCGCCCAAACCAACCGGCTTCCAGCAATCAGCGTCCCGGCAAGAATGCCGATCATCAAAATCAAACCGAAGGTAGTGGCGAAGTCGAATGTCGACACCTCAACCCCGAAAAGGGCTTCGACAATCGCAAGTGAGCCAAAGAAACCCATAGTGGTGATGACGAGCACCAACGTGTTGGAGTTGTCAGATTGGACTAGATACAGGGCCCATATGCCGAGCACCAGATAGCTGGCCCATCTGATCGGACCTGCCGTCGACATCACGTCCGCGCCAGAGATCTCCATCAGAGCCAGTGCCAGGAAAACCACGGCGAACAAGAGAGCTATGTACCGATGGAAACGCTTCTCTGCTTCTACCGGGGCGCGTGAACTCACAGAGGCTCATCGGCAACCGGGGGTGCGATTCTTGAAGACCGAGAGACCTATTCGTCGAGGCCAACCATCAAACGAACCATCCGCGCCGTGGCGCCCCACAACGTATCGCCCTCGAGGTCGTAGTACCAAACCTCCCAGCCGTTCCATGGGATCGACCACCAGCGGTCCACATCGGCCAGGTCGGAAAGGAGTGGCGTATAGATCTTCGCGACCTCCCGCTGTGAAGGCACCAACCCCAGCGGTGTGGACACGCGACCAACCACCGGCACGACGAGAAGACTGAATTCGACCGTGTCGATAGGCGGAAGAAACCCAAGCACCTCCACCTGGGAGGGGTGAATGCCAACCTCCTCGTGGGCCTCCCGCAGCGCGGTATCGACCGGTCCGTTATCCGCCGGATCCGGTCTACCACCGGGAAAGGCAACATGGCCACTGTGAGTTGGCATCGAGTCGGTTCTTTTGGTGAGCACCACCCTCACCTGTCCTTCATCGTCCTCGTACAGAGCGGCCAGGACGGCCGCCATCGGTCGATCACCAGGATCGGGATAACTGTCTACGAAATTGATGGTGTCCCACATGTGTGGTTGTCAAGACTAAGTGCCCAGATATCCTGACCGGATGCCCAGGGCCCACCTCGAGACCGATCGACTGATCCTCCAGCGTTTCGCGCGAAAGGATGCGTCAACTCTTGACGACGCCATCCGGGCGTCGCTCGGGGACCTGAACCAGTGGTTGCCATGGGCTCGCATGGATTACACGAGCAGTGACACCACTGCTTTCATCCGCGAATCTGTCCAGGCGTGGAAGGAGAATCGCGCCTGGGACTACTCCATCCGA
>JAZFTT010000227.1:0-22678 GCA_036446835.1 Acidimicrobiia bacterium | reverse complement strand
TCCAAGGGGAAAGAAAGGGACCTGAGTTGGACCAACTGATTCTGGCTAGCGAAGAGTGCGACGTAGTCAACGAAGTCATCTGTGCCCCCGCCGACGTCAAAGAGCTGTTCGAATTCACCGAGGTGATCTTCAGCATCGGTCCCCTGGGCTTCACTCGAACCATCATCTTGTTCTTTCTGGCCGCTTTCGTTGTTGTCGGTCTTCTCTACTTCGGGCTCCGCAAACGACGGATGGTCCCATCGAAATTCGGCGTGGTCATCGAATCGCTCCTCGACTTCGTCAAGAACGGCATCGCCAAGGACATCATCGGACCGGAAGGCGCCAGGTATGTCCCCTATCTGACTGCCATCTTCCTGTTCATACTCGTCGGCAACCTCTTCGAGGTGACTCCGCTGATCAACTTCCCGATCACATCGAGAATGGCGATACCCGCTTTCCTGGCCATCGTCACCTACGTGATCTTCGTCTTCATCGGATTCGGGAAGAACAAGTTTCGCTATCTCTTCGACACCGTCTGGCCAAAACACGTTCCGATCGGTCTGAGATGGCTCGTCGGGCTCATCGAGCTGGTCTCGATCTTCCTGCTCCGCCCCTTCACGCTGGCCGTTCGGTTGTTTGCCAACATGGTGGCGGGTCACCTGATGCTGACCCTTCTGCTCGGGTCTGGCGTAATCTTCCTCTCAGCGTTCCCCGAAATCGGGCTCAAGGCTCTCGTCGGAATCCCCTGGTTTGCCCTCGGGCTTGGGATCTATCTGTTCGAGATCGTGGTCTCGGTCCTGCAGGCATACATATTCACTCTGCTGTCGGCGGTTTACATCCAGTCGTCAGTCCACTTCGAGCACTAAGGAGAAAGAATGGAAGGCAATATCGAGGTACTCAAGGGTGCCATCGCACTCATTGGGTATGGACTCGCGGCCGTGGGGCCCGGCGTCGGCATCGGCATCGTGGTTGGCAATGCGATCACCGCCATGGCGCGTCAGCCTGAAATGGCAGGCACCATCAGAACCACGATGTTCCTCGGAATCGCGTTTACCGAGGCGCTGGCTCTGATCGGTTTCGTGCTGTTCTTCATCGCCTAGAGGTCAAGAGATGCAGTTTCTGATCGCAACGATCCTCTACCAGGAGGAGGGGGAGTCCAGCTCCAACGTGAGTCTGGTTCTTCCCGAGACGGCCGAGCTCATCGCGGGGATCATCGCCTTTGCGATCGTCTTCTTCTTCGTCTGGAAGTGGGCTCTCCCCACCCTGAACAAGACTCTCGAGACCCGCCAGCTTGCGGTGTCCGGCGAATTGGCTGATGCGGAGAAGGCGAAGGTCGAGGCCGAGAGTCTTCTTTCGGATTACAAGGCCCAACTGGCGGATGCAAAGTCGGAAGGCAACAGAATACTCGAGGATGCCCGTGTCACTGCCGAGCAGATGAAGACAGATCTGCTGGCCAGGGCGGAGAGTGAAGCCGACAACATCCGCAGCAAGGCTCGAGACGACGCCTCAGCGGAGAAGTCCCGTGCCCTGTCAGACGCGCGGGCCCAGGTGGGAGACATCTCGGTTGAGCTCGCCGGGAAGATTGTTGGCGAGGCGCTTGACGCCGATGCCCATCAGACTTTGATAGACCGCTACCTGGCCGATCTGGAACGCCTCTGATGCCAAAACGGATCGACCTCTAGATGCAAGACCGGATCACCGGATATGCCAATGGCATATTCGAGCTCGCCAAGGCCGAAGAAGAGTTGGAGCGCGTCGAGAACGAGTTATTCACGATCGCCCAGGCTCTCGATGACTCGCCCGAGCTTCGGTCGACGCTGACTGATCCCCAACTGCCAATGGAGAAAAAACAGGCGCTGATAGATGACCTCATCGGTGGTCGGGCGTCGTTGCTCAGCGTGGATCTCGTTCAACTGATCGTAAGCCAGGGTCGCGCATCCGAGTTGTCCGACATCGCCAGGGCCCTGGTCAAAGCCGCTGCTGCCTCCCGCGATAAGGCGGTGGCGGAGGTCCGATCCGCCGTGCCTCTCGATGAAGAGACAATCGAGCGGTTGGCTGCGGCGCTGGGAAGGGCCACCGGAAAGAGTGTTGAAGTCAAAGTGGTTGTCGATGAGTCGGTCATCGGAGGCATCGTCGCCCGGGTGGGCGACACCGTGATCGATGGATCGCTGGCACGCCGAGTCGATTCACTACGGCAGGCCGTAGAGAGCTAGGAGACAGATGTGAAACACATGTCAAGGGTCCAAGGAGACACATGTCTGATTTGACCATCACCGCCGATCAGATCACCGCGTCGATCCGGGCCCAGATCGAAGGCTGGGAGCCAGAGATCGACAAGGAGACAGTGGGCTATGTGAAGTCGATTGCCGACGGCGTGGCTCGTGTCGAAGGTCTGCCGAACGCGATGGCATCAGAGTTGCTGGAGTTTCCCGGTGGCCTCATCGGGGTGGCTCTGAACATCGATGAGGATGACCTGGGTGTCGTATTCCTTGGTGAGTACACCCACATCGAGGAAGGCAATGCCGTCAAGCAGACGGGCAAAGTCCTCTCCGTGCCCGTTGGTGATGCCCTTCTCGGACGGGTGATCGACACGCTGGGCAACCCGATCGACGGGAAAGGCCCGATCGAATCTACCGAGAGTCGTCTCCTCGAAACTCAGGCGCCTTCCGTCGTTGAGCGTCAGCCGGTAAAGGAGCCTTTGCAAACTGGGATCAAGGCCATTGACTCGATGACCCCAATTGGTCGCGGCCAGCGCCAGCTGATCATCGGCGACCGTCAAACCGGCAAGACGGCACTCCTTGTCGACACGATCATCAATCAGAAGCAGTACTGGGGCACAGAAAGGCGCGTCAAGTGCATTTACGTCGCGATTGGTCAGAAGTCCTCAACCGTCGCCGAGGTTGTCGACACGCTCGCTGAGCATGGAGCGCTGGACTACACGGTGATCGTGCATGCTTCGGCCTCAGATGCTCCGGCCCTTCAGATGTATGCGCCGTACGCAGGTTCGGCAATCGGTCAGCACTGGATGTACAAGGGCGAGCACGTCCTCGTGATGTTCGACGACCTCTCGAAACAGGCGGTCGCCTATCGAGAGATTTCGCTGTTGCTCCGTCGGCCCCCTGGACGCGAGGCTTATCCGGGTGACGTCTTCTATCTCCACAGTCGGCTTCTCGAACGCTGTGCCAAACTCTCAGATGAGTTGGGCGGAGGCAGCCTCACGGGGCTTCCCGTTATCGAGACCAAGGCCAACGACATCTCGGCGTACATCCCGACGAACGTGATCTCCATCACCGACGGACTATGCTTCCTCGAGACCGACTTGTTCTTCCAGGGCGTTCGCCCGGCCCTGAACGCCGGCGAGTCGGTATCTCGTGTTGGCGGAGCGGCTCAGATCAGCGCGATGAGAAAGATCGCTGGTCCATTGAGATTGAATCTGGCCCAGTACCGCGAGCTCGCAGCGTTTGCCGAATTCGGATCCGAACTCGACGCGTCGTCACTTGCCCAGCTCGAGCGTGGCCGTCGTGTCGTCGAGGTTCTCAAGCAGCCGCAGTACGACCCGGTTCCGGTCGAGGAACAGGTCCTGACCCTCTATGCCGTTACAGAGGGCCACATGGACGATGTCGCTGTTGGAGACATCCGCCGTTTCGAGTTTGAGTTGAGGGAATACTTCAGGGCGCGTCACACCAATGTCCTCGCTGGAATTGCCGAGACGGGGGATCTCCCGGAGGGTGACGTTCTGGCCGAAAGCATTGCCGCCTTCAGAGAGACCTTCGAAGGCTCTGAGACAGTCGAGTAGTGGCCAGCGCCCAGCTTCGCGATACCCGACGCCGCATCAAGAGCGTTGAGGCCACCAAGAAGATCACCCGTGCCATGGAACTGATCGCGGCAAGCCGTATCCCCAGGGCCCAGGCTCGTGTTCACGGTTCCAAGCCGTATACGGCAAAACTGATCGAGGTCATCGAGAACGTCGGTGCTGCGGATAGCGGTGGGAGTCACAAGCTCCTCGAGCGAAGAGACCCCAGCAGGGTCGGACTGCTGATCGTCTCCTCCGACCGGGGTCTGGCAGGCGCCTATTCGTCAACGATCATTCGTCTTTCCGAAACCCGGGCCATCGAGTTGGAGAAGGAGGGCAAAGACGTTCTCATTTATGCGATCGGCAAGAAGGCCCTGTCCTACTTCCGATACCGCGGCTATCACATCGAGCAGGCCTATCTCGGCGTTACCGACACTCCTGGATACGGGAACGCTCGCGCTGTCGGCAACCGGGTGATGGAGGACTACGCCGTTGAGCGTATCGATGCCCTCGAGGCGTTCTACACGAAGTTCGAGTCGGCGATGAATCAGGTGCCGACCCACCAGGAGCTTCTTCCCATAACCCCGCCAGAATTGGAGGAGGATGAGAGAGGCGTTCGTGTGTCCTATGGTTTTGAGCCGTCGCCCGACGAGATCCTCAATCGGCTTCTGCCCACGTATGTGGAGGCCATCATCTTCAACATGCTCCTAGAGGCATCCGCTTCGGAGCACAA
The DNA here is from genome assembly GCA_036446835.1 of Acidimicrobiia bacterium. Taxonomy (GTDB): domain Bacteria; phylum Actinomycetota; class Acidimicrobiia; order Spongiisociales; family ZC4RG35; genus SZUA-217. The sequence continues at coordinate 18,173 of JAZFTT010000227.1, read as the reverse complement.
CGCACGGCGGCGGGCGATGAAAGCTGCGACCGACAATGCCGAAGAGCTCATCAAAAGCCTCACGGTCCAGGCCAACCGCGCCAGGCAGGCAGAGATAACGACCGCCATCACCGAGATCGTCGGTGGCGCCGAAGCCTTGGCGGAGTCCTGATGAGACCCACGAACGAGTATCAAACAGTCAATAACCACGATGGAGCGAACAATGAATGACACCAAAGGTGTTGGTCGGATCGTCAAAGTGGCTGGGCCGGTTGTGGACGTCGAGTTCCCACCGGACAGTCTTCCCGAGATCCTCAACGCGATCGAGATCTTCTTCAGTCTCGGTGGCGAAGACAAGAAGGTAATCGCAGAGGTAGCCCAGCACCTGGGTGACTCGAAGATCCGTGCCATTGCGCTGGCGCCGACCGACGGGATGACCCGCGGCTCCGAAGTCGTCGATACCGGCTCACCGATCACAGTACCGGTAGGGGACCAGACCCTGGGTCACATCTTCAACGTATGGGGCGACTCTCTCGATGCTCCCGACCAGGACTTTGGTGAGCCGCGCTGGCCTATTCACCGCACCCCGCCGCCCTTCGCGGAAGTCGAGCCACAGAAGACCGTTTTCGAAACGGGGATCAAGGTTCTCGACCTGATCTGCCCCTATCTCGAGGGGGGGAAGATCGGGCTGTTCGGTGGTGCCGGAGTCGGCAAAACCGTCCTCATCCAGGAGATGATCAACCGCGTTGCCACTCAGCACGGTGGAGTATCGGTGTTTGCCGGAGTAGGTGAGCGGACCCGCGAGGGCAACGACTTGTTCTTGGAGATGAAGGAGTCGGGCGTCATCGACAAAGCGGCACTGACGTTTGGTCAGATGGATGAGCCACCGGGGGTCCGTCTCCGTGTGGCTCTGGCGGCCCTGACCATGGCCGAATACTTCCGCGACGTCCAGCAGCAGGACGTGCTTCTCTTTATCGACAACATCTTCCGCTTTACGCAGGCAGGTTCCGAGGTGTCAACACTTCTCGGTCGGATGCCGTCGGAGGTGGGTTATCAGCCAAACCTGGCGGACGAAATGGGCGCCCTCCAGGAGCGGATCACATCGCTGAAGGGACGTTCGATCACGTCGCTCCAGGCAGTCTACGTTCCGGCGGACGACATCACCGATCCGGCGCCGCACACGGTGTTCGCCCATCTTGATGCCACAACGGTTCTCTCGCGGCCGCTGACGGCCCTTGGCATCTACCCGGCCGTCGACCCCTTGGATTCGACAAGCCGCGCACTCGATCCGCAGATCGTCGGGGAGGAGCATTACAACGTGACGGTCGAAGTGCAGAGGATCCTTCAGCGTTACAAGGATCTTCAGGACATCATCGCCATCCTCGGTATCGACGAGTTGTCCGAAGAGGACAAGTTGGTCGTTGGTCGTGCCCGCCGAATCCAGAGGTTCCTTGCACAACCGATGTTTGTCGCAGAGCAGTTCACCGGTCAGAAAGGCATCTACACACCGCTCGAGGAGACCATTGCCTCGTTCAAGGCTCTGATCGGCGGCGAGATGGACAAGTACCCCGAGCAGGCTTTCTATATGGTGGGCGGTCGTGAGGACGTGGAGCGCAAGGCCGCCGATTTGGAAGACGCCGTCGCCTGATGGCCAAGACCTTCCAGGTCGATGTGGTGTCGCCGGAGGCTACCGTTTGGAGTGGCAAAGCAGTCATCGTGATCGCCCGGACCCCGGAAGGCGAGCTCGGCATCATGGCCGACCACGAGCCACTGATGGCGACCTGTGCCACCGGACCGGTCGAGATCGAAGCCGAATCGGGTGAGCGCACCACAATCGGTGTCCACGGTGGGTTCATCCAGGTTGTCAACAATCAGGTGACTTTGATCACCGATCGGGCCGAGGTTGCGGAAAGTCATGCACAGGCCAAAGAGACCGCAGAGCGGCTCGCTGCCGAAGACGCCGAGGCCGACGACGAAGCCTGAAGCTTGCGGTTGCTGATCCGATGGCCAGGCCAAAGCCCACCGTGTAGATCGGGTCGAAGCGACACCCTGCGACATTGAGAGTCCTGGAGTCCGACGAGCCCCGTGAGGTAATGAGTGAGTACGAACGAGCTCACCCCGGAACCGCAAAGGCCCTGCTCAAGGCGGTAGGTGGATGCGTTCCAAGTGTTGGATTCGTCAGGGAAATGTTGAGCGCGGGTGGTTAGCCTCGAGCTGCCAGACGGGTGGCGAGAGTGCTGAGCATCGCCATGGTTACCGAGGGGCGCTCTTGGAGGATTGAGATCAGGTCGATCTTTCCGATTACCAGGGCGTGGAGACCTTCTGAACCCGCGATCACATCCGCTGACCTCGCGGCGCCCTGTAACAAGGAAAGTTCGCCCACGTGCTCGCCTTTCCCATGTCGGACGATCTCCACCGAGACTCCATCATGGGTCGAGCTCACCACCGCTTCACCATCCATGATCATCATCATGTCTGCCCCCTCGTCACCCAGGTGATAGATCTGCTCTCCAGGCCGATACTGAACCTCGTCAGCAATGTCGGCGATGAGTTGAAGATCCTCGGGGTCCAGGTCCGAGAACATGGGGACGCTTTGCAGGGCGATCACGCGATCAACCATTGTCAACGTGTTGATGGAGTCGGCAGGCACGGTCTCCAAGCTTGGCACGGATCCACGGGTGGGACCGAATTGATTGCCCTCTGTGATCAAATCGATGTCACCACGCTCATAGAGGCAGTGCACAGCCATGGTTCGCAACCACGGGTCGAAGTCGTCGGCCAGTAGCACCAGCGCTTCCTGTTGGGTCGTGACCAATTCTCCGACGTCGGCGTCGAGCAGGGCGACCAACACCGTGGTCACGGACCGATCACCCATGACCTCCAACGCTTCGACGGCTTGTGCCCTCGTCTCTGGATCGTCTGAAGCAACGCCTTTCTCGACTATTGACATGACCGTTGCAGTATCAGTGGTCGTCATGGCGAGGATCACCCAATCAGAGAGGGTCCGAGAACGACGACGCAACAAGCCTGTGAGGAAATCGATCGAAGACGCCTGTGGCCCTGAGAGAATGGCCAATCGCAGAGCTTCCAGGTTGCTCGCCCTCGCTGCCTCTCGACCGGCCCAGGACAAGAAGTCGTCGGTAAACCGGTCAACAGGAGTCAGAGAGCGGATTGCCACTTCTGTCGCAGAAACGGAGCCGGATTCAAGGGCTTCGAACAGCACATCCCGCCCGGGATCACTGTCAGCGAGGACATCTGCGGTTACGTGTCTCACCTTCATCGATATGTCCTCGAGCCCATAACCCAACTCCACGGGATTCACGTCGGAATAATCCGACGCCAGGATGGCCGCAGCCCGAACGTCCGGGTCACCATGGTGAAGGAACGGCCGGGGATCGATCAGGGCCGACTTCGCTGCGGTTAGCTCGCTCAACACAGCCTGGATCACGTCGGGTTGACCGCCCTCGAGGAGCTCGTCGATGACTGCCTTCCCCTCTGAGCCCCCAACCAGGATGGCTGAAGCAGTTCGGACCGAAGGGTCGGGGTCAGCCAGCATGGAAGCGGCCACCGATGCCACTTGCCCGTCTCCGCTGGATGGGAGAAGCCAGAGGGATCGCTTGCGAACGTCAGGAGATCCATCCGTCAGACCCGCGGAGACGTGGGCGACGACCCGGTCCGGCTCCACTGCGCACATCGTCTCGAAGGCTGCCGATCGGACCCCTGGGTCTTCGTCGCTCATCAGCGGTTCGATGAGATCTCGCGGCGCCAGACTGCCGAACTTCGAGAGCGCCGTTACAGCCATCAAACGCTCCTCTGGCTTGGGGCTCTGGAGGTTGCCTGTCAGGATTTGCAGCGACTCACCGTCGGATGGCGTGAAGAGCCCGGCATGCGGGGTTTCAAAGACTCCCACGAGTCCCTTTCTGACCGCGGCAACTATCGCATCGAGGTATGCCGACCTCATTCGGATCACAAGCACAAGCGCCCCAAGGCCGACCACCAACCCGATGACAGAGAGGCCCCGATCACCCAGGCCGGCGGCAACCAGGAGGATCGCTCCACTTGCAACCGTTCCGAGTTGACCGGGTACCGCGGTCATGAATGCCATCACCTGACCGCGAAGCCGCCCTGTAACAACGTTGAACAAAGCAGAGATCCCGGTTCCCCCAATCGCGTTGACCACAACCCACTGCACACTGCGAACGGCCGCCGCCGTCGCCAGAGTGAACGACCCAAGCCACAGTCCAAACCCTGCGACGTACACGGCGGGGACTACCAGCAACGTTGCCACGATTCCGAAGCGGACGAACAGACGGTTCGTCAACAAGAGCGAAACAAGGAAGGTCAGTCCCGTCGCAATTGAGGCGAATAGGCCTAAGAAACCCGCCACGCCCGCCTCCGTTTCGAAGGAGGAGGCAACCGCGGAGTTGAAGGGGAACACGACCAGGAAGAACAGGGTCGAAAACGCGAACATCACACCGGCTGCAAGCTTCAGTAGGCGGGTAGAACTGACGACTCGCGCGGCGCCGGCCAACTCGTCCCGCACCGAATGACTTGGGTCCCCCGGGTCGTCGGCAAACAACCCGGAGGTGACGACCAGCAACCCGGCGCTGACAAGAAGAGCCAGGCCTTGAACCGCCAGCAAGGTTTGGGTCCCGATCAGCTTGGCAAGCGGACCGGTGAGGAGATTGCCAAGCACCGCACCGGCCACCCCGGCGCTTGCGAAGATCGGGAAGAGTCGCTTGGCCTGGCGAGTGTTAGAGGCGGCCCCAGCGGCATTCCACATCATGGTGAAAGTGACCATGATCAACACCTGAGTGGATATCCAGATGATCGGGTAGACCACCGGAGCGTCCACGAACGATGCTGCCCACTCCACAACCGCCCACAATCCACAGATCCCGGTGACCACTGGAAGCCAGATACGAGGACCCCACCGCCCCAAGCCGGCAACGTAAAGGATCAGCGCAACCATGACCGCCAGCCCGGAGAGGAGGATGATCAGCGGAAGCTCCTCAACTCCGTACCTGAGAAAGAACAAGGCATCTGCCGAGTTGGCGCCAAGAGCGTGCGTCGCTTGGGTAACCGCAAACACTGCGGCCATCCACATGACCAGTCTTCCCTCCCCATCGCGGATGCCTAGCCCACGTTGCCACTTTCTCATTGGCGACAGTTCTACCAGGGTGGCGCCTGGGTCTCCGGATGCCCGAGTAGCGATGAAGGTAGGGTTTGGACTCCTCACAGCCAGAATGGAGATAGCCAATGACAAAGTCTCCGAGCGTTGCCAAAAAGGCATTCGATTCACATGATTGGAGTGGAGTTCTCGAGGCCCTCCAGGAGGCGAACGACAAAGGTGAGCTGAGCCCGGAAGATCTCCTTCTGTTGGCCGACGCCCTCTGGTGGACCGGACAGTCTGATCAGTCTCTGGAGGCATTTGAGAAAGCTTTTTCCGGACTCGTCGACGAAGACAAACCGACTGAGGCTGGTCGGGTCGCGGCTCTCCTGGCGTATTTCGCGCTTCGTCGTCAGGCGTTCGCTGTTGCAGGTGGGTGGATCGCCCGGGCAGAGGGCTTGCTCGATGATCAGCCGGAGTCAGTTGGCCACGTCTGGCTCAAAATGATGTACATGGGAAGAGCTCTTTTTGTAGAGGGTGACGTAGAGGCGACCATCCATCTGAGCGATGTGGTTTTGGAGGCCGCCACCAGTGCGGGGTTCATTAGCGCCCAGTCAGTGGCGAAGAGCTTTAAGGCAATAGCCATGATTCAACAAGGTGAGTGGCGAGATGGCGTGAGTCTGTTGGACGAGGCGGCGTCAATGGCGATAGTCGGAGGGGACGATCTGCGAATGACCAGCGACGTCTACTGCAACACCATCGCTGCGTGCCGGAACCTGGGCGACTACGAACGAGCCGCCGAATGGACCGAGGAAGCCGAACGTTGGATGCACTCCAATTCCGTGAGGGGCTACACCGGAGCGTGCCAGGTGCACCGTGCGGAGCTGAAGCGTCTACATGGATCATGGCTGGAGGCCGAGGACGAGGCTCGTCGGGCGTGCTCTGAACTGGAGCGATTTCATATCACCGACTACCTGGGAGCTGCTCATTACGAAATTGGCGAGGTGCGCCGCCGTATGGGAGATTTCGATGCCGCGGCCGAATCCTTTGAGCGAGCGTACGAGAATGGCCATGATGCCCAGCCCGGTCTTTCGCTTCTCATGTTGGACCGGGGAGAGGTCGAGGAAGCGGCCCAATCGATAGGTAGCGCCGCGATAGCCAGGAGCCTCGATGATCGCCATCCGGTGGCCCGGGGTCCCTCGAGAGCTCGCTTGCTGCCTGCTCAGATTGAGATTGCGTTGGCAATGGGAGATGAGGATCTGGCCCTTTCGGCAACGGACGATCTAGAGGAGATAGCGCAGGCGTTCGAGAGTCAGGTTTGGAAGGCGGCAGTTGCCTCGTCACGTGGAGCGCTTCTGCTCCATGATGAAGATCACGGGGGGGCTGTGGAGACACTCGGTCGAGCTTGGCGAATGTGGCAGAAGGTGAATCTCCCCTACGAGATGGCGCGAACACGAGTCCAGCTTGGAGAGGCACGGCTGGCGGAAGGCAACGAAGCGGGCGCCCGACTCGAGTTCAAGGCCGCTCTGTCGACACTCGAGCATCTTGGGGCGACAACCGACTCAAGCCGAGTGCGGGCTCTGCTTGGAGATGAGACACCCGACGCGGGCAAGACGGCAGAGAACCGAGTGACCAGAACGTTCATGTTCACCGACATCGTGACGTCGACCGACCTGATCGGGCTCATTGGAGATGCTTCATGGCAAGAGCTGCTCAGATGGCATGACCGCACCCTTCGTTCGGCGGTCGAATCCGCCGGCGGCGAAGACGTGAGGCACACAGGTGACGGCTTCTTCGTATCCTTCGACGATCCAAGGACCGGCGTTGAGTGTGCGGTTGACATCCAGCGGCGCCTCGCCAAACACAGAAGCGAGCATGGATTTGCCCCGCTGGTTCGCATCGGGCTCCACAGGGCCGAGGCAACACGAACCAATGATGACTATTCGGGTGGTGGAGTCCACGTCGCGGCAAGAATCGGAGCATTAGCCGAGGGTGAGGAGATCGTCGCTTCTGCTGATGTGCTTGCCGCTTCGGGACCGCTCCCGTTTCCGGTGTCGAAGCCAAAGGCGGTCGACCTGAAGGGCGTCAAGGACCCTGTCGAGGTCCAGAGCATCGACTGGCGCCCTGGCTAGTCGAAGCTCGCCGCGAACTTCTCGATGGCACGGGGAAGCCCGTTGCCGATCGAACGAGCGATCACCGGGAAGAACATCGCTGACAACACGCCGGCACTCTCAACATCGAGCGTGACACGGATGAGGGTCCCTTCCCCAGCCTCGGACAAGTCGATTCTTATCGAACCGCGTATCTCAGAATTTGCGATGTTCAGCGTCATCATCTGTTCTTCAGCGCGGGCATTGAGTGTTGCCTCGCCGAGATACTTGGTGCCGGCGACGACGGTTTCAAATGCGAAACCCTGGAGCCGGCCCTCATCATCGATCACAGGGTCGATTACCCGGTCGACGCCACCGATGCCTTCCCAGGTCGAGGGCCAATCTAGGGCACGCCACACCTCGGATCGGCTTGCCGTTGTGGTCGAAGAATGGCTGAATAACTCTCTGGGCACGGCGACAACTTAACTAAATCAGGCCCCGGTTGCCTTTGCTGGGCCGTAATCTGTCCTCCGACCCCCTTTTCAACCATGCTGATCGCACGCGACCTTCGTCTTGATGTTGGCACCCGGACACTTGTTCGGGGTGCTGCTTTCAGCGTGCAGTCAGGCGACCGAATCGGGTTGGTGGGCCGAAATGGCACGGGGAAGACAACTCTGATGAGGTCCCTCATGGGCGATATCGAGCCCACGGAAGGAACCGTCCTCCGGTCCGGCAGAATCGGCTACCTCTCCCAAGAGGCGGCACTGCCCGAACTGGATCACCCGGACGCCACCGCCCTCGAGCGAATATTGATGGCCCGCGAGATCGGCGCGATGCAACGCCGGATCGAAGAGGCGAGGGCTCGCCTGGACGAGCTCGACGGTGAAGAACGGGATAGGGGCATCGCCCGGTTCGCCGGACTCCACGATGAGTTCGAGGCCAAAGGTGGGTTTGTCGCCGAGGCAGAAGCCAAGAGGATCGCCTCCAAGATTGGCATCGGGAACGACGAACTGCACCAGTCGGTGGCTACGATGTCCGGTGGGCAGCGCCGACGGGTCGAACTGGCGAGGATCCTATTCGCCGAGACCGATGTGCTGCTCCTCGACGAGCCGACCAACCACCTGGATCTTGATGCCAAGGCCTGGCTCATCGAGTACCTGACCTCGTACAAGGGCGGAATGCTGGTTGTCTCTCACGATCTTCCGCTTCTGGATGAGGCCATAACCGAGGTGCTCGTATTGGAGCATGGTGAGATCGAGCACTACCGCGGCAACTACTCGCACTATCTGGTGGAACGAGTCGCCCGTCGGGAGCGCAAGCAGAGAGAGCGAAAGCATCAGGACGAGCGCATTGCTCGTCTCGAGGAGAACATTCGCCGTTTCAAGGGAACCACCGAGAAGATGGCCAAGGTCGCTCGGGCCATGGAGACCCGAGTTGACCGGATGAAGCGCGAGCTGGTCGAAGTGCAGAAGAGCGGTAAGAAGGTCAGGGTCGCCTTTCCCCAACCGGATCCGTCGGGGAGGGTTCCCCTGGTAGCGACCGGGCTGGCAAAGGCCTTCGGCGACAACCTGGTTTTCGTCGACATCGAGTTCGCCGTTGAGCGGGGCGAGCGCATGCTGCTCATCGGTCTCAACGGTGCTGGAAAAACCACCCTGCTTCGCATCTTGGCAGGAGTGGAGACCTCGGACCTGGGTGAGGTCTCACTGGGGCACAAGGCGACACTCGGCTACTACGCACAAGAGCACGAGCAGATCCTCGAGGGCGTGACCGTGTTCGATCACATGAGAGAGGCCGCCCGGTTGCCCGACCAGACACTCAGAACTTTGCTCGGGACCTTCCTTCTGGCTGACAAAGTGGATCAGAACGCGTCAACTCTGTCCGGCGGGGAGAAGACCAAGCTTGCCCTGGCGATGCTGGTCGCCTCCCGCCCGAATGTGCTCTTGCTCGACGAGCCCACCAACAACCTCGACCCACAGGCCAAAGAAGCGCTGCTCGACGCTCTGACCCTCTATGAGGGGACTGTCGTTCTCGTCAGCCACGACACCGATTTCGTCGCTCAATTGGTGCCGGACCGGGCGGTCCTGATGCCGGACGGTGAGATGCGCTTCTTCGACGAGGAACTCCTCGATCTGGTAGCCCTCGCCTGATCAGAGACCGTGGTGCGCTGTCGTGTCATGGGCATCAGCGAGACCGTGGGGGTCAATGTGGATCACCGCGAACACTGGGAAGGAGTATCGGTGGTGGAGAGCGTGCTCGACATTTAGAGCGATCGTGTGGCCGTCTCTAACCGTCAAATCGGGGTCGACGCAGACCGAAGCCGTGACCCCCAGCCGGTGACCCTGCCATCTAACCCGAAGATCGGCAAGGTCGCGGACGCCCTCGACGTCTCGAATGGTCGAGTCCACCTGGCCGACGATCTCGGGCTCGATTCCGTCGAGCATGCGGCGCGACATGCGGCGAGCCGAGCGAGCGAGAAGCCAGAGAATCCCGATGCCGACGACCAGCCCTGCGATTGGATCCACCCAAGCAGCGCCAAGGGCTGCACCGATTGCCGCGACCACCACCGCCAGCGACGTCAATGCGTCTGTGCGGGCGTGCTGGCCATCGGTGACAAGCGCTTCGGATCCGATCGCGCGGCCGACTCTGATCCGATATCGAGCAACAAACTCGTTTCCAAGCGCCCCGACAACGCCGGCGGTTATCACCCAGGGAATGTGGTCGATGAGTCGGGGCTCGAACAGTCGAATCACCGATTCCCGGATCACCAAGATGGCCGAGAGACCGATCGCCGCGACGATCAGCAGACCGGCGACGTCTTCCAGTCGGTGAAAGCCATAGGTGTAGCGCTCGGTTGGCCGTCGACGACCAACCGAGAATGCGATCCACAACGGAATCGCGGTCAATGCATCGGTGAAGTTGTGCAGAGTGTCGGAAAAGAGTGCTACTGATCCACTCAACACGACGATCACCGCTTGAAAGAGAGCCGTGGCTCCCAAAACGATCAGCGAAATCTTGGTGGCGCGGATCCCTTCGGCGCCAGAGTCGAGAACCAGTTGATGATCGGTGACATGGTTGTGGCTCAGCAGATGCCCGAGCCCATGCTGGATTCGGCCCTTGGGTGATTTGTCGTCTTTGGACGTCGGCTTATCGTCGCCGGCACGGTGTGGAGTCACAGACGTGGATGATAGGTCGGGTAGGAACGACCGATTTCGTGCAAACGAACGTTCGTTTGCCTACTATGGGGTGATGTCGCACGAAGAGCGGTTTCAGGCGATTATCGACGCCGAGGAAAAGATCGAGCCTCCGGATTGGATGCCAGAGGCCTACCGAAAGACCCTCATCCGTCAGATCGCACAGCATGCCCACTCGGAGGTGATTGGCATGCAACCCGAGAGCAACTGGATCACCCGCGCCCCCACCCTCCATCGCAAAGCGATTCTCATCGCCAAGGTCCAGGACGAGGCCGGTCACGGGCTCTACCTCTACGCCGCCGCCGAGACGCTCGGAGTGAGACGGGACGAGATGCAGGAGCTCCTTCACCGGGGCAAGCACAAGTACTCGTCGATCTTCAACTACCCGACACTGAGCTGGGCTGACATGGGGACGATTGGATGGCTGGTCGACGGCGCCGCCATCACCAACCAGGTGATGCTCACTCGCGGCTCCTATGGTCCCTATGCCAGAGCCATGGTGCGGATATGCAAGGAGGAGTCCTTCCATCAGCGTCAGGGATATGAGCTCTTGATCAGACTCTGCCAGGGTTCATCCGAGCAGAAAGCGATGGCCCAGGACTCAGTCAACCGCTGGTGGTGGCAGGCGCTGATGATGTTCGGGCCCCACGACGGCGACTCGACCCACACCGAGCAGTCGATGAAGTGGAAGATCAAGAGGGTTTCCAACGATGATCTTCGCCAACAGTTCGTCGACATGACGGTTCGCCAGGCCGACTATCTCGGTCTCGAGATACCGGACCCCGACCTCCACTGGAACGAGGAACGGGGTCATTACGACTTCGGGGAGATTGATTGGGAGGAGTTCTGGACCGTCGTGAAAGGGGACGGCCCGATGAATCGTGAGCGTGTTGCCCACAAGGTCAAGGCGTGGGATGACGGAGCGTGGGTACGCGAGGCGGCGATGGCATACGCGGCCAAGAAACAGGCCCGCTCGGTCGCCTAGGAGGATCGACTGATGAGTTACGACGTTCCCGTAGCCCCGGGCGAGAAGGCGGAGTTAGAAGAGACCACAGAGCTGAGTGGGGAGAGCTGGCCGATGTGGGAGGTGTTTGTCAGGGCGCGTCGGGGTATATCCCACGTCCACATCGGGAGTCTGCACGCGGCCGATGCCGAGACGGCGCTGGAGAACGCCCGCGATGTGTACACGCGGCGCGGCGAGGGTGTGAGCGTGTGGGTTGTTCCCAGCACCGAGATCCATGCCTTCGAGCCGGAAGCTGCGTCCGACTATGTCGAGGCCAACGAAAAGGTCTATCGGCTGGCCACGACCTATGAGATTCCCGAAGAAGTTGGACAGATGTGACCATCACATCGGTCACCTCGCTGCTGGCTCACGCCGACGACAACATGGTGCTCGCGCAGCGACTTGGTGAGCTGATCTCCAACGCGCCCGAGCTGGAGATAGATATCGCGCTGGGCAACACAGCCCTCGACCATCTCGGTGTGGCAAGGGCGCTGTACATCCACGCGGGCGACACCGAAGGTACGGGAAGATCCGAGGACGACCTCGCCATGTTCAGAACCGAGAGGGAGTACACCAACCTTCTGCTTGTGGAGCAGCCAAACGGTGACTTCGCCCACACCATGGTGCGTCAGCTTTTTTTCGACGCATATCAGATGGAACTCTGGAGAGACCTCTCGACTTCCAGCGACACGACGCTGGGTGGCATCGCCGCCAGGGCGCTCAAGGAGGCCGCCTACCACATGCGATTCTCGTCAGGATGGGTCACCCGTCTTGGCGACGGCACCGAGGAGTCCCACCGCCGCGCCCAGCATGGAGTCAACGCCCTCTGGCGGTACACATCGGAGATGTTCGAGGGGGAGGCAGAGCAGTATCACCCCGCCTGGAGCACCACCATCGAGTCCGTCCTGATCGAGGCCGGCCTAGAGCCTGGGGCCGACCCCTACCAAAGAACGGGTGGCCGGAGTGGTTTTCACACCGAGCATCTCGGCTTCCTGCTTGCCGAGATGCAGTGGATGCAGCGGAGCTACCCGGGTCTGGCTTGGTGACGGCAACCACGATCAGCATCGTCACCGCCCGGAAGGTGGCTGCCTCGGTGGTTGATCCTGAGATTCCTGTTCTGACGATTGATGATCTGGGAATTCTCAGGTCGGTCGTGGTGGGCGAGGGTCGTGTAATCGTGACGATCACCCCGACCTACTCGGGTTGCCCGGCGATGCGTCAGATGGAGGACGACATCGTCACCGCGTTCGAAAGGATCGGAGTTGAGGGCGTCGAGGTCGTAACTGTTCACTTTCCGGCATGGTCCACCGACTGGATCAGTGAGGATGGTCAGCGCAAGCTGAGGCAGTTCGGCATCGCACCGGCGGTCTCCCCCCAAGACCTGACGTGTCCGCGGTGTGACGCCTCGGACCCGACGATGATCGCCCGTTTTGGCTCTACCGCATGCAAGGCCCTGATGGTGTGTTCGTCCTGTGGTGAACCCTTCGACTATCTCAAACCGTTCTGATGAGTGACCTCGAGTTCCATCAGTTGCGTGTCATCGAGGTGAGCCCTCTCACCGACGACTCCGTGACGATCACCCTCGATGTTCCCAACGAGTTAACCGAAACGTTCGCCTACCTGCCTGGACAGCACGTAACCGTGCGAGCCTTCATCGATGGCGAGGACGTTCGTAGGTCGTATTCGATCTGTGCAAACGCCAACTCTCCCAAGTTGCGTGTTGGCGTCAAGCGGCTTCCAGGAGGGGCGTTCAGCACCTACGCGACCTCTGATCTCGAGGCCGGCGACATGCTCGACGTGATGGCTCCGGTGGGTGAGTTCACCATCGAGATAGACCCGGACGGCCCTCGTCGGGCTGTGGCCATCGCGTCCGGTTCCGGCATCACGCCCGTGATGTCACTGATTGCGACCTCTCTGGAGAGTGAGCCATTGGCAAGCTGGACGCTGTTGTTTGGCAACCGAACGGCAAACAGCATCATGTTCCTGGAGGAATTGGAAGGGCTGAAGGATCGCTACAAGAGTCGATTCCAACTCTTCCACCTGCTCAGCAGGGAGGGCTCCGACGTGCCGCTTCTCTCCGGTCGGATCGACGAGAAAAAGATGCTGACGATTCATGATCGGCTGCTAGGTGACGTCCCGGTCGATAGCTGGTACCTGTGTGGCCCTTATGAAATGGTGATGATGGCCAAGGAGACCCTCCACAACCTCGGCGTCCCGCAAGACCGCATTCATGAAGAGTTGTTCTTCGCCGGTCCGGTTGACCCCACGACGTTGCCCCCCGAGCCACCACCCGGAGAGGGCACCATCGAGCTGACGGTGATCCTCGACGGGCGAGCCGTGGATACCCGAATGTCGTCCGACACTTCGATACTCGACGCGGCGCTTCGGGTCCGCCCCGAGCTGCCCTTCTCCTGCAAGGGCGGAATGTGCGCAACATGCAAGGGGAGGATCGAGGAGGGCAAAGTGACGATGACCAAGAACTACGCCTTGATTGATGAAGAGGTGGAGGCCGGATATGTGCTCACCTGTCAGTCGCATCCGGTGTCTGACCGGGTTGTGGTTCGGTACGACCACCGCTAATGATTTCGGTCCGCAACACCCGGTCGGACGTGATTGACGCGGCAGGTCGTCTGTTCGCCGAGCGCGGCTATCACGGCACCTCGATGCGGGATCTCGGCAAGGAGCTCGGGTTGCTCGGTTCCTCGCTCTACTCCCATGTCGAATCCAAGCAGGATCTTCTGGTCGAGGTGGTCGAAGAGGGGGCACGGCTCTTCGAAGCGGCGGCGGAGCAAACCAAAGCGGCACCGGGAATCGCCCGCGATCGGCTGGTCGCTCTGGTGGCCGGCCATGTAAGCGTGGTCCTCGACAATGTCAACGTCGCCAGAACATTTCTCAACGAGGCCCGCATGCTCGATGCCGAGCATCGCGAGCGAATAGTCCAGGCCAGGGATCACTACGAGGGGGTGTTCCGGTCGGTTCTGGCCGATGGGGTGGGTGACGGGTCGTTTCGTTCCGACATCGATCCCAAGACGAACTCCATCTACATACTTTCGGTTCTCAACGCACTGGAGCGCTGGTATGACCCGGATGGTCCACTGGACCGCGACGAACTGATCGCCGACCTGACCACCTTCCTCATCACCGGGATCGGGTGAGGCTCGACCCTTTCTATCCGGTGTTGTTGGACTGGTAGGGTTCAGCCACATTCAAGAAGGAGACTCATGGTTGGAAGACCCGGAATGAGAAGAACCGCTCGTCGCACATCACGACGCACATCACGCCGGGTGAGTCGGCGACAATCGGGAACGCAGGAAGCTGCTGCGCCACCACCCGAGCAGGCACCGCCACCGCCTCCTTCCGAGCCGGCCGCTTCTCCTCCCCAGGAGGAGGACAAGTACGCCAAGCTCAAAGAGGCCAAAGAGCTTCTCGATGCAGGCATCCTCACCGAGGAAGAGTTCGCTGCCGAGAAGGCCAAGATCCTCGGCTGACGACCGAGGTCCCGTCGCGCCCATCGCAGCGATCGCGGGTGAAGCATGAAAGTAGTCCTCGCCTATTCCGGTGGTCTCGACACGTCAGTGATCCTCGCCTGGCTCATGGAGGAATACGACGCAGAGGTGATCGCCTACACCGCCGATGTCGGTCAGGGCCCCGAGGTCGCCGAGGCTGCGGAGAAGGCCCTCGCCACCGGGGCCATGGCCGGAGTTGTCGACGACCTCAAGGAGTCGTTTGTCAACGATGCTGTTTTCCCGGCGATCCGGGCAGCCGCGGTGTACGAGAACGAGTACCTTCTCGGCACCTCCCTGGCGCGCCCGATCATCAGCCAGGGTCTCGTCGCAACGGCCCGAGAATACGGAGCCGACGCCATCAGCCATGGAGCCACCGGCAAGGGGAATGATCAGGTTCGGTTTGAGCTTTCGACAGCAGCGCTTGCCCCCGACCTGAAGACGATCGCCCCCTGGCGTGAGTGGGATCTCGCCGGGCGATCCGATCTGATGGCATACGCCGAGGCCAGGGGTATTTCGGTCCCGGTGACGAAGGAGGCGCCATACTCGATGGACGCCAACCTCCTTCATATCTCCTATGAGGGGGGTGTCCTCGAGGATCCGTGGGCCGGCCCGCCGGCCGACATGTTCCGGATGACGGTCGATCCCGCTGACGCTCCCGATGACCCTCGAGAGCTGACCATCGGATTCGAGTCAGGCACCCCGGTGTCGATAGACGGGACGAGAATGGGGCCTGTCGAGCTTCTCGCCGGTCTCAACGAGATTGGCGGGAGTCACGGCGTCGGCCGTGTCGATATCGTCGAGAACCGGTTCGTGGGCATCAAGAGCCGGGGTGTTTACGAGACGCCTGGAGGAACGATTCTTCATATCGGCCGCCGGGCGGTCGAGTCGATCGCACTCGACCGTGAAGTGCTTCACCTGCGTGACGATCTGATGACTCGTTATGCCAGAATCGTCTACAACGGGTTCTGGTTCTCGCCGGAGCGGATAGCTCTTCAGGAGACGATGGACTCGATTCAGGAGCCGGTCACAGGTGAAGCTCGTTTGGTCCTCTACAAAGGATCGGCTCGGGTCGTGGGGCGCAGGTCGCCGAACAGCCTGTACGACCCCGAAGAGGCCACCTTCGAAGCCGATGATGTCTACCGCCAGGCCGATGCCGAAGGGTTTATCAGCCTCAATGCCCTGAGGATTCGTGGCTACGGGACCGGATCGAAGTCGTGACTCTGTGGGGCGGCAGATTCGAGAGCTCGCTTTCAAAGGCAATGTGGGAATTCACCACAGACAAGTCTGATCGCCGTCTCCTCCAGGTGGATATCGAAGGCTCGATCGCACACGTCGAGATGCTTGGCGCCACCGAAATCATCGAGCCCGAAGAGGCGCAGACTCTTGCCTCCGGGCTCCGTTCGATCCTCGCCGAGACGGAGGCCGGCGAGTTTGCGTTCCAGACCACTGACGAGGATGTTCACACCGCGGTCGAGCGCCGGTTGGGCGAGTTGGTTGGAGAGACGGCCGGCAAGCTGCACACCGGTCGTTCGCGAAACGATCAGGTTGCACTCGATCTTCGTCTCTATTTGGCCCGGGCCGGCGATCGGCGCGTAGAACAACTCCATCAACTCGCCGGCACCATCACCCGGTTAGCCGAATTCCACGCGGAAACGGTTGTTCCGTCGTACACCCATTTGCAGCAAGCCCAACCGACCACGTTAGGTCATCATCTTCTTGCGTACGCATGGATGGCCATGAGAGGAGCGGAGAGATTCACCGATGCGGTAAAGAGAATTGCAATCTCCCCTCTCGGAGCCGGGGCCTCGTCCGGATCCTCTCTTCCTCTCGACCGCGATGCCGTTGCCAGGCAACTCGGACTTGACGGTGTGATTCCCAACTCCCTCGATGCGGTGGGGTCGAGGGACTTTGTCTCCGAGTATGTGTTCTGCTGTGCCCAGTCGATGATCGAACTGTCGAGACTTGCCGAGGAGATAATCCTCTGGTCAACCACGGAGTTCGGATGGGTGTCCCTGAGCGACGAGGTGAGTACCGGCTCGTCGGCCCTGCCTCAGAAGCGGAACCCCGATATCGCGGAGCTGATCCGGGGGCGCGCCGGCATGGTGATCGGTGACATGACCGCGATCCTCTCGTTGCAAAAAGCCCTGCCACTCGCTTACAACCGTGACCTCCAGGAAGACAAGAGGATCGTCTTTCATGCCGACGACACGCTGGCATCGGCTTTGGGAGCCATGGTGGAATTGCTCGGCGGGCTCGAGTTTCATCCCCCCGCGCCTGGTCCAGACACTGTCAGTCTCGACCTTGCCGAAGCTCTGGTGCGTCGTGGAGTTCCGTTTCGCGAGGCTCACAGGCTGGTAGGTGAGTTGGTGAGTCTTCTCGAGTCCCGCGAGAAGACCCTTTCAGACGCAACGCTCGACGAACTCAACGAAGTGGATCAACGTTTTGTCGAGACAGATCTCGATCGCCTCGACCCGGTCGATTCGGTCAGGGCGCGGGCCACATCCGGGTCGGGTAATCCTGACTCTGTGCGTGCTCAGATTGATGACATCCGGCGACGCATCTGAGTTTTAGCCGCCGTTGGGTGATTGTGCCTCGACCGTCCACGTCCCATGTGACCTGATGAGTTCTTCCAGGTCGCCTTCGCCGAGTTGCTTCTTGGCCTCGTTGATCTGAGCGTTGAGCTCGCTGTCGTAGGTGGGGCGTTCGACGTTTCGGAAGATACCGAGCGGCGTCGGCCCGTACGGTCCGTGCGACAGACGACTCAGTGCGAAGGCGATGGCCGGATCCGGCCTCGTCTCGTCGTGAACCAGGATTGCGTTGGGGTCGATCGAAGACGACTCCACGACTGTGGCGTGGCCTTCACGCATGACCACTGCCTTTGATCCGCCGTCGAAGACGATCGGCTTTCCGTGCTGTAGATCGATGCGATTGTGAACCCGCTCTTCTTTTCCGGTGACCTGGATGAACGCTTTGTCGTTGAAGACGTTGCAATTCTGGTAGATCTCGATGAAGGCCGACCCCTCGTGTTCGTATGCGGCCTTGAGGAGCGCCTGAGTGTGATTGCGATCCATATCGAGGGTGCGAGCCACGAAAGTAGCTTCGGCTCCAAGCGCAAGCGACACCGGGTTGAACGGGTAGTCGATAGACCCGAATGGGGATGATTTGGTCGTTTTGCCCACTTCCGACGTGGGTGAGTACTGACCCTTGGTCAACCCGTATATCTGGTTGTTGAACAGGAGGATCTTCAGGTTGACGTTTCGGCGGAGGACGTGGATCAGGTGGTTGCCGCCGATG
>JAZFTT010000226.1:0-3089 GCA_036446835.1 Acidimicrobiia bacterium | reverse complement strand
GGGTTTATAGCTTCTTCGAGGGTTCAAATCCCTCCCTCTCCGCCAAGTTGGGCCTTGTCGTTTGGCGGGCCTTTGGTTCAGCCCCCGGGCCCGGTGTCGGGACCGGGATCCTCACCAGCGGCCACGGCTGCAAGGCGAGGTAGGTAATGGGTCCAACCCATCTCTTGCATGGCGCTCTCGTCGCCGGGCACTTCGCGGTGAGTCAGAAGGAGCAGGGTCCCGCCAGCATCCTCGCTCAGCTCGATCTCCACGGTGGTGGATCCGGGCGGGATCCCGGGACGGTCGACCCATCCCCATGTGAACACCACCCGCTTGTCGGGCACCAACTCGACGAACTGGCCGCGAGCGTTCATTCCATTGCCCATCACCATTGAGAAGATCCCGCCTCGTATCGCATCGAGGGACGCCGACGCACCTTGCCACAGTGACCACTGCTCGGATTCGGTGAGATACCGGTACACCGTCGAGGGGGAGGCTTCTATCCGCTGTTCGAGAACGATCTCCTTCATTTATCGGACTCAGCGTTCTCGATTGTTTCGGCCAGATGTTGGAGGGTGTCGCTCCACATCCCTTCGAGGATCCCCTTGTAGGGCGCAAGGGCATCCTGGTTGGCCCGGTAGAGCCGGCGATTGCCGTCCTTGCGAACTGTCACGAGGTTGGCCTTCCGCAACACAGACAGATGCTGAGAAACAGCCCCAAACGTCACATCAAAGCAACTGGCGATATCACTGGCTGCCATCTCCCCGTCCCAGACGAGACCGAGGATCTCACGGCGTCGCGGCTCGGCAACCAGTTGAAGTGTGTCCATCAAAAAACTATTTTAGTGGAAAGTGAAACTCAAGGGCGGTTTATGATATAGTGTTCACTAAAATAGGACGAGAAGGAGCGCAGAATGTCCAAATTCATGATGATCTACAAGGGCGAAGCCACCGACATGGCCGACATGACCGAGGAAGAGGGTGCCGCGGTGATGGCCAAATGGGGCGTCTGGATGGAGAAGGTCGGTTCGGCACTTATCGACGTCGGCACGCCTTTCGGACCAGGCAGCTCAATCGTGGACGACGGATCTACTGGCCCCGTGATCGGTCTCACCGGCTACTCAATCGTCGAAGCGGACAACCTGGCGCATGCCAGTGCATTGACCGAGAGTCACCCTTATCTCAGTGAGGCCGCGGGCGACTATTCCATCGAGCTATTTGAGCTGATGCCGGTCCCGTTCGAGGACTGAATCGGTGGCGCAGAACGCGTTCTCGTCGCATAAAGACCACATGCAAGGCGCCGTCTAGGCCAGCGATTCGATCCAGTCGACCACGGCATCCGCGAGAAGGGGGAGGGGCATTGCGCCGTTGGTGAGCATGGTGTCGTGGAAGCCCTTGATGTCGAAGAGGTCGCCCAAACGCTGCTCGGCGTGACGACGAAGACGCATTATCTCGATCTGGCCCATCTTGTAGGAGAGGGCCTGGCCGGGCATCCCGATGTATCGATCCACCTCCTGCTCGATGGTGAGCAGTCCGATTGGGGTCCACTTATGAAGAAACTCGATGGCCTGCCGGCGGCTCCATCCCAGGACGTGCATCCCGGTGTCGACAACCAAACGCCCAGCTCGCCAGGCGTCGGCACTGACCATTCCGAGCCTGTCGGTGGCTGACGAGTAGAGGCCCATCTCGTCGGCAAGACGCTCCGAGTAGAGACCCCATCCCTCGGTGTGGGCGTACACCTGGGCATACCGTCGGAAGGTTGGGATCCCATCGAGTTCCGCCGCCAGTGAGCGGTCGAAGTGGTGACCGGGGATTGCCTCGTGGAAATGAATCGACTCATACTCGAAGAGGTCACGCTCCTCGGGTTTGTAGGTGTTGAGGAAGTAGGTGCCGGGTCGTGAACCGTCGACGGGCGGCTGCATGTAGTAGGCCGGAGGCATTGCCGGTGCCTGGCTTGCCGGCACAGGGACCACCGTGCACGGTGTGTCGGGACGGGCGCCGAACCAGTCATCGACGGCGTTCCAGGCGCGATCGATCGCACCTCGGGCGTGGTCCAGCATCTCGTCTTCGGAACTGAATCGCAGCGAGGGGTCGGAGTGAAGCCTCTCGAACACTTCCTCCATGGTCCCCAGGCGAAACGCCTCCTGTCCGATCTCCACCCACTCTGTGGCGTTGATCTCGGTAGCCCACTCCTTGCCCAAATCGTGGATCATTTGGGCTGAGCTGTCGAGTTGGGTGTACTTGATGATGAGGTCGGCGTAGATCTCTTCACCGTTTGTCATCCACACCAGACCGCATTTGTCGTCGGGGCGTGCGATGGGCGCCATGTGCTCGAGTAGGCCAGCCCGATACTCGACAAAGGCCGGTCTGATAGTCGAGTTGACCAGATCTGTCGCCTTCTCCAACCAGGAGTCGGCATCGGTCCCCTCGGGCATTTTCAACTGGAGGAATGGGTCGTTGGAGAGATCAGATGCGAGATACCCGTCGAGTTGGCTCACTACGCGGTTGACGGACGCCCGGGCTGGTGTCATTCCGTTATCTGCGTTGACTCGATGGAAACGCAGAGCGTCTCTCAGGTAATCGTCGATCTTCGAATAGCGTCCGAGGAGGGCTTCGGCCTGCTCTGTTGTCGCGACCGTGTTCTCCCGGGTGTCCGAGAGAAGACGGGTATGGGGGCCAAGGTAGGGGTCCACGGCACCAACCAGGAATCGATGTTCGATGTCGGTGCTCCATACCCCGCACTCGTGGATGAGAAGCTGGACGGAAATTCGATCCTGTGTCGAGAGAGCAGTTCGATCGATATGACTGGCCTCATCCGCGAGTGAGCGAAAGCGGGATCCCATACCGTCCAGCCATTCGTCGTCGAATCGTCGTAGCTGGTCGTCGAAGTCGTGCTCGCCTCTGGCGGTGGCGACGGTCGGTGAGTATTCGGCGTAGGTCTTCCAATAACGATCGGCGACGGATTCGAGTGTCAAGTTGGGCTCCCTCGTCTGTTCCGCCACCGTACCTCCACTGTGGTGGACTTCGGACAGGTTTGAGCGGCCGGTTATCCTTTTGACTTCCCCTGCGCTCGTAGCTCAATTGGATAGAGCGTCTGACTACGGATCAGAA
>JAZFTT010000225.1:0-7734 GCA_036446835.1 Acidimicrobiia bacterium | reverse complement strand
CATGATGTTGCCCTTGTGGACCAGGGTCACCGACTTGCGCCCATTCGCCAGAGCGAACTCGATTGCTGCACGGACGAGACGCTTGGACCCGGTTACCGATACAGGTTTCAGGCCAATTCCGGAGTCGGTACGGATCTCCCAGCCGAACTCGTCCTTCACGAAGTCGAGCAGTTTCTGCACCTCGTCGGTGCCCTCCTCGAGCT
Organism: Acidimicrobiia bacterium; assembly: GCA_036446835.1. Classification (GTDB taxonomy): domain Bacteria; phylum Actinomycetota; class Acidimicrobiia; order Spongiisociales; family ZC4RG35; genus SZUA-217. The sequence continues at coordinate 7,531 of JAZFTT010000225.1, read as the reverse complement.
CCTTGCCTGCGTAGACGTCCTCGGTGTTCTCCCGGAAGATGACCATGTCGACAAGACCGGGGTTCTTCACCGGCGAAGGCACCCCTTCGAACCACCGGATCGGGCGAACACATGCGTAGAGATCCAGGATCTGACGAAGGGCTACGTTCAAGGATCGGATGCCACCACCGATGGGTGTTGTCAGCGGGCCCTTGATCCCAACCAGGTACTCGGTGAATGCGCTGACAGTCTCATCGGGAAGCCACGACCCTGTCTCGCTATATGCCTTCTCACCGGCCAGGACCTCCGTCCAGGCAATGCTGCGCTCACCGTCGTACGCCTTTTCGACTGCGGCATCGAACACCCTGACAGCGGCGGCCCAGATGTCGGGGCCGATGCCGTCGCCTTCTATGAAGGGGATAATCGGATCGTTGGGAACCTTGAGACCGTCCGGTCCCATTGTGATTGGTGTGCCCATGGCAAGAGACTCCTAAGAGAGACGAATCGGAGTTCTGGAGATTAGCCAATCAATCATTTACGTCTTCTTTCCAGCCACCGGGGACAATGATGGGGTGACAAAACGCAAACTCATCGTCGGTGCGGTGATCGTCGGTGCACCGGTTCTCGCCCTGGGATGGTGGCTCGGCTCTCCCCTGCTTTTCGACACCGAGGCACCCCGGCTCGAAGCCCCGAGGATCTCGAGATGGAGATCGCTTGGATGGAAGCAACCGGATGGGTCTTCACCACGACTGGATGCTCGGTGACCAGAGGGCTCACTGGGGACGGGATCCAACGCGTCCTCTGCTATTTGACCCATGAGAACGCTTGGTCGCGAGCCCTGGAGTTGAATCCCGACACAAGAAGCACGCTCACATTCGAGGTCAACGCCACCCAGATCGTCGGAGCTTTCCTTTCATCCGCCCCTAAGAGTTTTCGCAACGATGCCGTCAGAAGCTTCGAGACCTGGCTCGTCGAACAGCACCCCGAAGACCAGGAGGAAATGTATCGATACGCCGGATTACCCTCCCTGACCCCTGAGTCGATTGAGCTTTGGCATCGCTACACCAATGAATTCGTCGCCGAACACGACGGCTAAACCCGACGCGCCTCCGCGGCGCGAAGGGTGTTGACGAGAAGCATTGCCCTGGTCATCGGACCAACTCCCCCCGGGACCGGGGTGATGGCTCCGGCTATCTCGACAACTGACTCGAAATCGACATCGCCGACAAGACCGCTATCGGTTCGGCTGACGCCAACATCGATCACCGTCGCACCAGGCTTTACCTGCTCGGCTGTGATCAAGCCAGGAGAACCGGTGGCGGCTACGAGAATGTCGGCATCGGCGGTTTCGGCAGCGAGGTCACGCGTGCGGGAGTGCGCAATAGTCACGGTAGCGTCGACACCCTTCTCCGAGAGAATCAGCGCCAGGGGCCGACCCACGAGGAACGACCTGCCGACCACTACGACTTTGACGCCGGAAACCGCGATGTCGTACTCGTCCAGGATCCGCATGATTCCCGAGGGTGTGCACGGTCTCAGTCCAGGCCGGCTCAGCGCCAGCAGTCCGAGATTGTGGGGATGAAGCCCGTCCACATCCTTGGCGGGGTCGATTCGCTCGATAATCGTTTCGGCATCGAGTCCGTCGGGAAGAGGGAGCTGGACCAGTATCCCATCCACTTCTTCATCAGCGTTCAGCTCATCGATGAGTGACTCGAGAGCGCTCTGGGTAACTGTGTGTGACAACTCATGATGAATAGATCTGATACCCACCTGCTCGGCGTCGCGACGTTTGCCACGGACATAGGAATGCGAAGCCGGATCGTCTCCGACCAGGATCGTGGCCAAGCCTGGTGTGTAGTCCAGACTGGTGACAGCGGCCGCCACCTCCTCCTTGACCCTGGAAGCAACCAGTTTTCCGTCCAGTATCCGGGCGCTCAATGTCTGAAGTGCCTCCTTCCCGTGAATACCAGGGCGATGCCGTGCTCGTTTGCCGCGTCGATCAGCTCCTGATCGTTCCTTGAACCACCTGGCTCGACCACTGCCGTCACACCGGCCGCCGTCAAGGTGTCAAGACCATCGCGAAACGGGAAGAAGGCGTCGGAAGCCGCAACGGCTCCCCTGGCTCTCCCTCCTGCTTTCGCAACCGCCCGCACGGCAGCCCCGACCCGGGATTGGTCGCCGGCACCGACACCCACTGCCGTCTCACCGACGGCGAGGACCACGGCGTTCGACTTGGCGTGTGCTGCCACAACCCAGGCAAACTCGAGTGCCCGAAGCTCGTCGTCGGACGGACTCCGCTCAGAAACCGTCACCCAGGTCTCGGCCTCAAAACTGTCCCTGCTCTGAACAAGCAACCCACCATCAACCCTTCCGCAGTCATCGCCACTCGAAGCCGGCTCCGGTGCGGAGAGGACTCGAAGATTCCTCTTTGCGGACAAGACGTCGAGTGCCTCGGGTTCGACGGACCGTGCCACAACCACCTCGACGAACCGCTCCCCGATCGCCGCCGCGGTTGATACATCCAGCGCGCCGTTGATCCCTACCACTCCTCCAAAGGCTGCAAGAGAATCGCCATCCCACGCACTCGCGAAAGTGCTGACGATGCGGTCTCCTCGCGCAGCGCCGCAGGCGTTGGTGTGCTTCACCACCACCACGGCGCCCGAACCGAGATCGGTGACCAGACGCCAGGCAGCCTCGACGTCAATGTAGTTGTTGAAGGACATCTCCTTCCCCTGATGGAGAACGGCCAGGTGCCACCATGGTTCGGCACCATCCTCCCGGTAGAGCAGACCGGTCTGATGTGGGTTCTCGCCGTAACGGAGCCTTGACACTCGCCGCAATGGAATGATCCTGTCATCACCGATCCAGCCCACCACGGCAGCGTCATAACTGGCCGTGTGAAAGAAAGCTTCGGCAGCGAGTTCCTTCCTCTGCTCAGGGCTCAATCCCCCACTCTCGATAGCCCCCGCCACTTCGTCGTACTGATCGGGCGACACAACAACTCCAACGTGCCGGTGGTTCTTGGCTGCCGCCCGGACCATCGCCGGACCACCGATGTCGATCTTCTCGATGATGTCCTGAACGGTCGCATCGGGAGTGGCCACCGCCTCTCGGAAGGGGTAGAGGTTGCTAACCACAAGGTCAAAGCGCTCGATACCGATGGCGGTCAGCTCATCGTCGTCTACCTCCCCCCTGGCCAGAATTCCGCCGTGGATACTTGGGTGGAGGGTCTTCACCCGCCCACCGAGTATCTCCGGCGCACCGGTGACCTCGCTGACGCTGGTCACTTCGACCCCGGCTTCTTCAAGGATCGTGGCAGTGCCACCTGAGGAAACGATCTCGTATCCGACGGCCACCAAACGTTGGACAAAAGGAGCCAGGTCGGTCTTGTCGTAGACGCTCACCAAGGCCCTCAAAGCCGGCCCACCTTCCGGCCATCCACGCTCAGTTCTCCGCGAACAAGGGATCGCACCACCGCCGGGTATAGATCGTGCTCCTCGATTTGGATCCGGGCGTGAAGGCTCTCCACTGTGTCGTCCGACTTGACAGGAACGGCCCGCTGGGCGATTACGGGCCCGTGATCGACCTTCTCGTCGACGAAGTGGACTGTGACACCGGTGACCTTGACACCCTGGTCCAGAGCCTTCACAACGGCGTTCGTGCCAGGAAACGAAGGTAGAAGCGATGGGTGGATATTGAGGATTCGATTACGAAAACGATCAATGAACGAAGGTGAGAGAACTCTCATGAACCCCGCAAGAACCACTCCCTTCGCCCCACTCTCCTCGACCACGTCTGCAACGGCGGACGAGAAATCATCACGGTTCGAGTGGTCTTCCCACTTGATGACGGCGGTCTCGATACCGGCGTCACCGGCTCGTGCAAGTGCGCCGGCCTCGGGCTCATCGGAGACCACGATCCGAATGTGAGAAGCAACGTCCGGGGCATCGATCAAAGCCTGGAGGTTTGTACCGGAGCCGGATGCGAGTACTGCGATGTCGATCTTGCCCTCCGAGATGCCGATGCGGCGCGCAGTGTAGAGCGCGGCGGAATCGTTTCGATCGGCTGGTCCCTCCTACCGTGGAGCGCCTCACTCATGAACTATCAGAATGTTCCGGCTGCCGACTGGGCCCAATGGGCGGAGGACAATGGCGCAATGATCCTCGATGTGCGTGAGCCCAAGGAGTGGGCGCTGGGAACCCTTCCCGATGCAACCCTGGTGAGCATGAACGAAATCCCGACCCGCCTGGGAGAGTTTCCCAGGGACCAAGCCATCCTGTGTGTGTGCCGATCCGGTGACAGAAGCGGTCAGGTGGCCGCCTTCCTCGCACAGAATGGTTACGAAAGTGTCGCCAACATGATCGGGGGCATGAAGGCCCTCGGCATGCAGGGGTGATGATGGAGATACGGGCGGTCCGAACGGAGGGTCTGGGCGACTCGACTTATGTCCTGACCCACCAAGGAGTCGCTGTCGTCGTCGACCCTCAACGCGACATCGATCGGTTCGAGAAAATCCTCGACGAAGCCGGAGCCGAGCTTCGATTCGTCCTGGAGACCCACCTCCACAACGACTATGTCTCCGGCGGAAAGGACCTGGCCAAAGCCACAGGTGGCGAACTCGTCTTCCCGGCGGGAGCAGCGCCGGTTTTTCGTCACCGACCAGCCTTTCATCAAGAGGACATCGAGGACGGCGCCCTGACTATCCGCCCGCTACACACACCAGGCCACACGCCGGAGCACATGTCCTATCTAGTGTTGATCGACGATCGGCCAATGGCAGTTTTTTCGGGAGGAAGCCTCCTCGTGGGGTCCGCCGGGCGTTCCGACCTCCTCGGAGACGACCGGGCAGAAAGCCTGGCAAGATTGCAGTACATCTCCGTCAATCGGCTTGCCAAGCTGGATGATGAGGTTGGCCTCTACCCCACTCATGGAGCTGGAAGCTTCTGCACCGCAACCGTCGCCGGGGCCCATACATCGACGATCGGAGAGGAGAAACGAGCCAATCCGGTTCTTGCCTATCCAGATGTGGATTCGTTTGTGGAGGGTCAGCTTTCGGGTCTTGTGCCTTACCCCTCGTACTACCGCTACATGGGACCGGCGAACGTGGCGGGTGTCGATCCGCTGGAATCCTACGAGGTCGCCGGCATCACCGAGGAGAACCATTCTCGGCTGGGGCCCGGGGTGACAATGATCGATGGCCGACCCAAGGCTGCTTTCGCTCGCGGGCACCTTCCCGGATCCATCGCAGTCGAACTTCGCGACGACTTCGGAGTTTGGGTAGGATGGGTTGTTCCCTACAACACACCGTTGGTCTTGGTGATGAATCCGGATCAGGACACCGCAGAGGCGGTGAGACAGTTGGCCCGTATCGGTTTCGATGATGTGTTGGGCGCCATAAACGACCTCGATGATTGGACCACTGGACTCGACTCATACCGCCTGGTCGGGGTCAATGACTTTGCCGAGGCGGTCGTTGCCGGCGCTCAAATCCTGGATGTGAGAGCTCCCGACGAGTGGGAAAGTGGCGCAGTGAGACACTCGATGATGGCCTACGCCCCAGATGTGGTTGACAAGACACCCGACGGGTTGGACCCGAATCGTCAGGTGTGGATCTGTTGCGCCACTGGATACCGCGCCAACATCGCCGCGTCCGCGTTGGAGGCTCGCGGATATGAGCCGATCGTTCTGGCGGACGCCGGTGTAACGGAGCTGCTTCGAGCATTGTCGAACAAGGAGTAAAGACCTGTGGTGCATGATGCCCATGGTCTCCGACTGAACGGACGCCAGATCACGTCCCAACGGGAGCAACCGTGAGTGACGGGAACAAAGCCCGCTGGCTTTGGCCGGTGGGCGTCGGATTGACAATCGTAATACTGGTTGTCGTCGCCCTCGCCCGTGAACCAGTCCAATTGGACCCGGGCACTCCGGAAGGAACAGTCCAGGAATATCTTCAGGCCATCAGTGACAAGGATTACAACAGGGCATTCCAAGCTCTCGACCCCGACGGATTCGAGGGTTGCAGCACTGCCGATCTCGCCAGAAGCGCTCCTAGGGATCCTTTCACCGCCACGCTGGGCTTCTCAGAGGACGCCGAAAGGTTCCGACCCATCGATGAGAGTGCCCCTTCCGCGTCCGGAGAGTTCGTCTCTGTGGATGTGACCCTGCGATTTGGCACCAGCGGTGTGTTTGGTGGGTCCTGGGATCAGTACGAGACCTTCTATCTGATTTCCGAGGACGGCTCTTGGTGGATAACCGACGACCCCAACCCCTGGCCTTACTTCACATGGGACTGCAATAGAGGAGATTTCTGATGGGCGGACTGATTTCGCTTTTGATACTCGGCGGGATCGTTGTGGGAGTCATCGCGGTGGTTCGTCGCGTGATGGAAAAGCGGGGCGCCGGTCGTCCGTCTGACGGTGGCGATGTGCTCGCCTACCTGTTGCTTGCCCTCTCTGTCGGTGTTGCCGCCTTCGCTCTGGCCGAGCTGGGACAAGCCGCCTTCCCGGGCGACTCATTCGTCAGCGACACCAGTCAACTGGTGGCGACTTCCCTTGCCGGTCTGGTGGTTGCCGCCCCAATCGCTGTTTTTCTATGGAGACGGGAAGCCAAACGCAGACTGGCCTATCCGCGCAGCGCCGGTTGGACGGTCTACCTGTCTCTGATGGAGGCAGTGTTCATGACAGCGCTGGTGGTTGCCGGCTATTCGGTGCTCACTTGGCTGCTCTCCGACGGAAGACGGCCCGACTGGACCGATGTGCTCGTCTTCGGCGGTGTCGTTGCCTTCCATGAGGCTGCCACTCGACGTACCCCACCTCAATCGGACGGAGCCGATCTTCCCCGGGTTGTCGGATCCGCGATCGGACTGATCACGACCGCCATCGGACTTGGTGGACTCCTCTACTGGTTGTTGCAGACCATGTATTCGACTTTGGTGCCGACCGCCGGTGGGCCCGAAGTCGGGACATGGCTTGCGGTCTTCCTTGTGGGAGTCCCGGTCTGGCTCTTCAGATGGTGGCGACCCTGGCCGGAAGATGCGGGAACGCCCCGAAACGCATGGATGTTTCTGGTGGCCGTCGCCGGGCTGAGCACCGCCATCGGCGCCTCAATAGGGATGGTGATTCTGGCCCTGGCATATCTGTTCACCGACACCTCGCCGCCAGGAGAGCACTTCGAGCCCATGCCGGCGGCCCTTGCAGTGGCAATCGTCGGTGGCCTGGTGTGGGCACACCACCGGCGTCGCCTGGGCAGGAACCGAACCGACCCGGTGCGCGCCTATGAATACTCCATGGCGGCGATCGGACTGGGATCAGCCATAGGCGGAGCAACGGCGTTGATGACGATGGCCTTTGGCCCATCCGAGCTCGTTCGACCGGACGCAGACGCGGTGATCGCCGTAGCAACGATTCTCGTATTCGCCCTGGCGGTCTGGCTCTGGTTCTGGTCCAAGGCCACCAAGGCTCCACGAGAGCTAGAGGCCGGAACGATGCCGCGCCGCTTCTACCTCGTCGGGTTCGCCGTAGTCACCGGTCTGGTCTCCGCGGGTGCCCTCATC
>JAZFTT010000224.1:0-9701 GCA_036446835.1 Acidimicrobiia bacterium | reverse complement strand
GACCAGGCAATCATCGTCGGCGTCTTGGCGATGAGACGTCGGGCGCTTATGTCAACTGCTTCTTCATCGAGCGGGTCGAGAGCGTCCGGGTAGTAGGTGGCCAGAGCCGATGTGGCCGAGGCCAGGATCTGCATCGGGTGAGCCGAGTGTGGGAAGGCTTCGAAGAGGTGCTTGACGCCCTCCCTGAGCAAGGTGTGCTGAGTTATCGATTCCTCGTATGCCCCGAGTTCGGAGATGGTGGGAAGTTCCCCGTACTGGAGCAGGTATGCCACTTCGAGAAAGGACGCTTGTTCGGCGAGTTGGTCGATCGGGTAGCCGCGATAGCGGAGGATCCCCTCCTCACCGTTGATGTAACTAACTGAGGATGCGCCTTCAGCGGTATTGGCGAAACCCCTGTCGACGGTGACCACTCCAAGGCTTGCGCGTAGATTACCGATGTCAACGGCAATCTCCCCTTCGGTTCCCACATATGAGGGAAGGGTCAGTTCATCGTCTCCATGGCGAAAAACCGTGTCCGGCATGACAATCCTTTCCTTGCCAGCTCACTCGTCTTTGGACCGGGCAGCTGCGATCACTCGCTGGGCTTCTGTGTGGGGCACTTCGGCGTAGTGGTCGAACTCGATCTCGAACGTGCCTCGCCCGGAAGACAATGATCGCAGTTCTGCGGCGTATTGCCGCATTTCGGCCATCGGGATCTCAGCGGTGACCGTCCGCAAGGTGCCCTCACCGTCCATGCCCAGGACACGACCGCGTCTCGAGTTGATGTCACCCATCACATCGCCCAGATAGTCCTGGGGGACTGTCACGCTCGTTTTCATTATTGGTTCCAAGAGAGTCGGTCGCAACTTGTCGGCAGCATTGCGGAATGCATGGATGCCTGCCATGCGAAATGACAGCTCGTCGGAATCGACCGCGTGGTAGTTCCCGTCGTACACCTCAGCGGCGATATCGATGACCGGGTAACCGGCGATGAGCCCACGATCCAGGGCCTCCTTGACACCCTTATCGACTGCGGGGATGAAACCCCGCGGGATCTTGCCACCTTTGACAGAGTTGATGAACTCATAACCACTCCCGCGTGGTCTTGGTGAAAACCTGACAGAAGCCACACCGAACTGTCCCCGACCACCCGACTGCTTCTTGTGCTTCCCTTGAGCCTCGACCGTGGTGGTTATGGTCTCTCGATAGGGAATCTTCGGGAGGGAAGCGTCGATTTGGACTCCGAACATTCGCTGAATCCTGTCGAGGGTGACGTCTATATGGCTGTCGCCGAGCCCGGACATGACCGTCTCGCCGGTCTCCGGGCGTCTCTCAACCCGTATGGTCGGGTCCTCCTCCTCGATGCGGTGGAGTGCGGTTGACAGCTTCTCGTCGTCGTGGTGGGAATGCGGTGTGATCGCCACTTCGGCCACTGGTTTTGGGTACTCGACGGGCTCCAGGACAAGGTCTATTTCCGGCGACCTGAGGGTGTCGCCCGAGTGCAGTTTCTCGTTCTTGGCGATAGCCCCGATTCCACCGACGGGGAGGTCGGAAACATCATGATGCTCTTTGCCTTGCAGCTTGAAGAGATTATGAAGGCGTACGTTGCCCCCGCGAGCCAACTCCAGGTTCTGGTCGGTTTTGGCCGTGCCCGAGAAGACTCTGAAAAGTGAGATGCGGCCGACAAAAGGGTCGGAGATGGTCTTGAACACGTAGGCAAGGAGTGGGCCATCGGCCGATATGGGAATCGCCTCGCCTTCAGAGAGTGGGGGAAAAGTGCGTTCTAGTGGATTGGGTCCATAGTCGGCGATGAACTCGAGAAGGGTGTCGATTCCGATCAATCGTTCGGCTGAAGTGACCACAACGGGATCAATCTCACCGGCGATGATTCCTTGGTGGATAGTCGAGACAATCTGTTCGTTGGTCGGTTCCTTGCCTTCGAAGTAGGCCTCCATCATCTCATCGTCTGATTCGACGACAGTCTCGATGAGTGCTGTGTGGGCGGCGTGGACCCGATCCTTGACCTCTGCAGGAAGGTCAACCAGAGATCCAGTTGCGTCGCCTTCGGTGTATTCGTATGCCCTCTCCGAAGCCACTCTGACAAGTCCCCGGAAGCTGCCCTCCTGTCCGATCGGAACCTGAATCGGTGCTATCGCCTTCCCATAGGCGTCGCGCAGATCGCCGAGGGTTCGCTCAAAGGAGGCGCGTTCGCGATCGAGTTTGGTGATCACGATCGCCCGGGGAATTCCCTCGTCGCCGGCTGCACGCCAGAGCTGTTCGGTCTGCACTTCGATTCCGTCTACCGCCGACACGCAGAAGAGGGCCAGGTCGGCGGCACGTAGAGCCGACCGCGCATCGCCGATGAAGTCACTCGACCCTGGTGTGTCGATGATGTTGACCCTGGTGCCTTTCCAGTTCACGGTGCCGACACTCAGCCCCAACGAGATGTTCCTTTCGATCTCCTCCGGCTCATGGTCGAAGATCGTGGTTCCATCGTCCACCGACCCCATTCGATTGCTGGCGCCGCCCACATAGAGCAGAGCCTCGGCAAGTGTCGTCTTCCCGCTTCCGCCATGACCTACCAGGGCGACGTTGCGAACTTTCTCGGGATCCAACTCGACCTCCTTGTGTGAAAGAAGGTGGATCCTAACCCTGGTTGTGACCCTCGGCTTCGGCCGGGGTGCTACTTTCCCGGCGGTGATCGACATGCGGATCCGACCTCGGATCATCCGGTTCCTCGAGCCAATGGGCAAGGCTCTTGCGGCTGTCGGTATGACGCCGACCGCCATGACCGTCCTCGGTCTCGTCGTCGTGATAGCAGGGGCGGTGGTGATAGCCGTCGGGGCCATGCGCACCGGCGCATTGATCGTGTTGCTCGGTTCGCTGCTGGATGGGCTGGATGGGGCGGTCGCCAGGGCTTCGGACAAGGTCACGGCAAAAGGAGCTTTTCTGGATTCGGCGTTCGACAGGTTTGGTGAGATCGCCGCCTTCGCGGGTCTGGGGGTAGTCATGGCCGGCGATTCCAGGGTCATGCTCTTGATCGTGCTGGCAGTGGGAGGAGCTCTCATGGTGCCATACATGCGGGCACGCGCCGAGGCCGAAGGTCACGACGGCAGAGGCGGTTTGATGGGACGCGCCGAGCGGATCATTCTTTTCAGTCTGGGATTGGCCCTCGGTTATGTGGAGCCGATGTTATGGATCTTTGTGACCCTGGTCTGGCTGACCGTCGTGGTCCGTTTCGTGAAGACCTACCGCTCGATCGAGTGAAGGCACGGCTGGCTTACTGGGGGTTGCGGCTCGGGGTTGGCCTGGTCGGGTTGCTTCCGCACATGGCAGCAATATGGCTTGGAAGCCTCGCCGGGCGTGTGTGGTATACGGTCGATGGCGGGCGGCGCCGAATGGCGACACGTCATATGAAACGGATACTCAGAGACGAGGCCGATGTGGCGAGGGCCTCCCGGTCTTCGATGGAGTCTTACGGCCGGTACTTCGCCGAGTCTCTTTGGGTAAGGGAGCAAAGGGTCCCCGGGATTCTGGCGAAAACATCGGTCGAGGGCCTCGACATGGTGCTCGCAGCCAAGGCCGAAGGCAACGGGATGATCTTCTGTGTGCCCCACATCGGCAACTGGGAGGTGGCGGCGCCGGTGGCCGTGAGAGAAGGCATCCGCGTTGTGGCGGTGGCCGAAGATCTACCCAACAAACGAATCACCAGATGGTTCACCTCCATGCGCAATGACTTCGGGATCGAGATCGTTCTTGCAACCGGCCGGATCGAGGTGATGAGAAAGCTCGAGCAGGGGATCGCCGCCAACAAGGCGATAGCTCTTCTCTCGGACAGAGACCTGAATCGGAGAGGGGTGGAGGTTGAGTTCTTTGGCGAGAAGACCACGCTTCCAGCGGGTCCGGCCGCATTGGCGGTTAAGACCGGGGCGCCCCTTTTTCCAGTCGCCGTCTATTTCGAGGGCGACGGCCATCATGTCGTGGTGAGGCCGGCGATCGAGATACCCGAGGGAAAGCGTTTGGATCAGGTCAAGAAGGTGACACAGTTGATGGCTAGAGAACTCGAGTCTCTGATTCTCGAGGCGCCCGATCAGTGGCATCTGGTAGTGCCCAACTGGCCCTCCGACAAGGATTAGCCCCATGCGCATTGGGCTCGTTTGTCCATACGATCTCTCCAAGCCAGGAGGTGTTCAGGCCCAGGTCCTCGGTCTTGGCAAGGTGCTCCGATCATTTGGCGATGAAGTGTCGGTGATCGGTCCCGGGCTGCCGGAGAGTGTTGACGGCGTCGACCTGGGGCCATCGGTAGCCGTCCCCGGCAATGGTTCTATGATGCCGATTTCGCTCGATCCTCGGGTCCGCGCGGTTATCCGAAAGGCCAGTTCGGGTCTTGATCTTCTTCACGTCCACGAGCCGCTCATGCCCACGGTGTCGCTTGGCGCCTTGCGTGCAGGCCCCCCGGTGGTTGCCACCTTTCACGCGGCTCCCGAAACGGCCGCCAAACGTTTCTACAACTTCGCGGGGCCATTCCTGGCGCAGATTCTGGGTGAGAACGTGAGGACCGTCACCGCGGTTTCCGAGACGGCAGCAGAGGCGGTGAGAGGCCGCATGGGTGTGGTGATCGTCCCCAATGGTCTGGATGTGGCCGCCATGTCCACCGATCAGGAACGCACACTGCTCCGCGTCGCATTCCTGGGTCGCGACGAGCGAAGAAAAGGTCTCGACCTGCTGCTGGAGTCGTGGGGTGAGGTGTCGGATGCCGTTCCCGACGCTGAACTGGTGGTGATGGGAGCCGACCGCGGATCTCATGACGTGGAATGGATGGGTCGTGTCGACGACGAAACCAAGATTCGGGTGTTGAACTCGGCCGCCGTTCTCGTAGCCCCCAACACCGGTGGGGAGTCGTTCGGGATCGTCCTCGTCGAGGCAATGGCCGCGGGTGTGACTGTGCTCGCATCGGACCTCCAGTCGTTTGTGGATGTTGGTGGCGAGGCGGTCCGATACTTCAGAACAGGGGACGTTTCGGACTTGACCGCCAGACTGGTCGAACTGCTCGATGACGACAGAGCGCGGGCCGATCTGGCTCGCCGCGGACGGATGCGTGCCGACCAATTCGATTGGGACACGGTCGGGGCCGCCTACAGGGCCGTGTATGAGAAGACTCTCTCTTAGTGCCCTCAAAGAGCACTTAGGTGAAACCGCTATTCCGCAGTACCATCTGACCTTTCCCATAGGAGTCCCAAGTGGTGGAAACCGGAACCGATCGTGTCAAGCGGGGTCTTGCCGACATGCTCAAGGGCGGCGTCATCATGGACGTTGTCAACGCCGACCAGGCCAAGATCGCCGAGGATGCAGGAGCCGTCGCCGTGATGGCTTTGGAGCGGGTTCCTGCAGACATTCGCAAAGACGGAGGAGTCGCAAGGATGTCCGATCCCAACATGATCGAGGAGATCCAGGCTGCCGTCACTGTGCCGGTTATGGCCAAGTGTCGCATCGGTCATTTGGCGGAGGCGGCAGTACTGCAAGCCCTCGGTGTCGACTACGTCGACGAGTCCGAGGTTCTGACTCCGGCTGACGAGGAGCACCACATCGACAAGTGGGCCTTCACGACGCCGTTCGTCTGTGGGGCTCGCAATCTTGGCGAAGCTCTGCGACGCATCGGCGAAGGAGCGGCGATGATTCGCACCAAGGGAGAGGCCGGCACCGGAAACGTTGTTGAGGCCGTTCGCCACATGCGGACCCTCACCAACGAGATGCGCGCCGTTGCCTCGATGGGCGACGAGCAGCTGATGTCGGCTACCCGCGACATGGGTGCTCCCTACGAGCTCGTCAGAGAGGTTTCTGAGACCGGCGCCCTGCCCGTGGTCAACTTCGCCGCCGGCGGGATAGCGACACCCGCAGATGCTGCACTGATGATGGGGCTTGGCGTAGATGGGGTCTTCGTGGGCTCGGGGATCTTCAAGAGCTCCGACCCCGAGGGTTATGCCCGTGCGATCGTCGAGGCCACCACATTCTGGAACGAGCCGGAAGTTGTCGGCAAGGTCTCCCGTGGTCTTGGCACCGCAATGCCGGGCATCGAAATGGAGAGCCTCCAGGACTCAGAGCGTCTCGCCAACCGAGGATGGTGAGATGAACAGGGTCGGCGTCCTGGCTCTACAGGGCGATGTCCGTGAACACGTCAACATCCTCCAATCTCTTGGCGCCGAAGCGCTGGGGGTAAAGAAGCCTGATCAACTCTCCGAGGTCGACGCACTGATCCTTCCCGGAGGGGAGTCGACAGCCATCGCCAAGATGGCCGTTCGCTTTGGGATGTTCGACCCGCTTCGGTCGTCAATCGACGACGGACTTCCTGTCTACGGCACCTGCGCAGGCATGATTCTTCTGGCGGGCACGATCTCTGACAGCGATCAGCCTGTGATCGGCGCTCTCGACGTTGTGGTCAAGAGGAACGCATTCGGCCGTCAGAACGAGTCCTTCGAGTCGCTGGTCGATGTTGACGGTTTCGACATCCCCTTTGACGGTGTGTTCATCCGTGCTCCCTGGATCGAGAAGGTCGGAGCCGATGTGGAGGTGCTCGCCGCCATCGACGATCATCCCGTGATGGTGCGACAGGGCAGGATCCTGGCGACTTCGTTCCACCCGGAGTTGACCGGTGATGGGCGCATCCACCAGATGCTGCTGGATCTGATCTGAGGCTCAGAAATGTCTGGCCACTCCAAATGGGCGAACATCAAGCACCGCAAGGGCCGCCAGGACGCCAAGCGCGGCAAGCTCTTCGGAAAGCTCGGAAAAGCGATCGAGGTGGCCGCGCGTAATGGCGGCGGAAACACCGAGTTCAATCCCACACTGGCAACTGCTGTTGACAAGGCGAAAGCCGCGTCGATGCCCAACGACAACATCGAGCGGGCCATCAAGAGGGGGACAGGTGAGGTCGAGGGCGCCATCTATGAGGAGACGTTCTACGAGGGTTACGGCCCGGGGGGAGTAGCTCTTTACGTCCAGGTTCTCACCGACAACCGCAACCGGGCGGCATCCGACGTTCGCTCCGCCTTCACCCGACATGGCGGCAACCTTGGTGAGCCGGGTTCTGTTGGTTACCTGTTCAGCCAGAAGGGTCTGATTCTCGTGAAAGGATCCGAAGACGAAGTGATGCTTCTGGCCATCGACGCCGGCGCCGAGGACATCCTCGATGTCGATGGGGAGATGTATGAGGTGGTGACCCAGGCGACCGACATGCGTGATGTCCGTGACGCTCTGGAGAGTGGTGGCATCCAGATCGAGTCGGCCGATGTCACCCAACTACCGTCCAACATCGTCCCTGTAGAGGAGAGCGAAGCGAAGAAGTTGCTGAGACTCATCGATAGCCTGGAGGATCTCGATGATGTCCAGGCCGTGTTCGCCAACTACGACATCGACGACGAGGTGATGGAAAAAGTGTTGGCCGAGGCTTGAGCATCATGCGTTGTCATGGCTGAGTGCTGTGACCCGACACCGTATCGGCGCTTCTTCAATCGAAAGGAAGCTGACCGAAACGCGCGCTCCTACCGGAAACGCGGCCTCGATCCGATGGCCAAGGGGGTGGTCGACTTCCTGGTATCCGGTGGTGTGGAAGGAGCCGACATCCTCGAGGTCGGCGGCGGGGTGGGTGCGGTCCAGATCGAGTTGCTTAAGGCCGGCGCCGCCAGGACGGTGAGTGCCGAACTCTCTTCCGGATATGAGGATGCCGCGCTGAAGCTCGCCAAGGAGGAGGGTGTCGAGGATCGAATCACCAGACGGTTAGGTGATTTCGTGGAAGCTCGCGACGATTTCGAGCCTGCCGACATGGTGGTGATGAACCGGGTGGTCTGCTGCTATCCCTGGATGGAGAAGATGATGGACGCCGCAGTCGCCAAGACCGGCAAGTATCTGGCGCTGGTCTTTCCTAGAGAGAAGTGGTGGGTGAAGTCAGGTTTGGGCATGGGTAATGGATTCATGGCTCTGCGAGGATGTGATTTTCGGGGTTTCGTTCATCCGGTGGACCAAATCGAGGCAGTCGCCACCGAAGCGGGGTTTGTCGTCCGGCATGCCGACAACAACTTCATCTGGCAGGCACTGGTCCTGGAACGGGTTTCCTAGAGCAGCCGGTCGTGATCGCTAGTCGACTCGAATGACCGGTGGTGGATCCCATGTGCCGTCGAGTGCGGCTGACTTGGGCCAGTACATCCTCAGGGCCAGGTAGAACGGTGCATCGGGTGTTGGCAGCCAGTTGGCACTTTCCTTTGGATTGCCTGGCTCGTCATGTCGCATCGTGATCGTGAGACCACCATCGTCATCGAGGACGAGGTCTTCGGTGGTCGAGTTGATCAGATATCGGTCGATTGGGTTCTCAACAAGGTAACCGGCAGTTCCGTCGTAGGACATGTCGTACATGGTCACTGACCAGAACGCGTGCACAGGCGGTCTCGTCTCCAATCTCAGCCTGTATTGCTTGTTGCCGTCAAACGGGTTGCCATCCACATCTTCTCTCGCCATCGGATAGTGGGCCTCGGCTTGATCGTTGCCTCCCCACCCGATCATTGCGGTAGCGGCGCGTTTCATGTAGTCATCGCCAAAGAATTCGCGATTGCCAAATGGGTCCATGGACATCCACCCGTTGACGCTGTCGCCCACCGACTCGGAGGCTTCTGCCATCATGGTGCGAGCCGACTCGACACCCTGTGCAATGGCCTTTCTGCGATCTTCGCTGAGCGAACTCGAGTCGAATGGCAGACCGTGTCCGATGCCGATCTTGGCGAAGCGCTCGAGCATCTCCTCCTCGTCCGGATGGGCTGGCAGGCATAAAGTAAGAAGCGTGTTGAGGTAGCCGATGAACCGCTCATCGCGGGATGCGTCATCGTCCCAATGCGGCCAGTCAAATGGTGGCAAAACAGGAGCTTGTCCTCCCTCAAACACCTCGTATGGCTCGAGTCGATACTGTTCCATGATTCGAGCAAGCGCCTGCTGATCATCGGAACCAAGGAGCTGGGTGCGACCGATGAGGAACACCAGGTCGGTTTCGAATCGAAACGACGAGGCGAAACCATCGGGGACCTCACCATCCCACCGCGGACCCATGAGGAAATACGATCCGGGCGCCGATCCGGTAGACCGGCTTCCGACGAACAACTGGTTGTAACCGAACAAGTCCTCGAACTGCATGACGTAGTAGCGATCCTTGACCTCCGGAACTGTCAGCACCACCGGTCCTGCTCGCAGGTCCAACAACCCAAACGAGTAAGGGGTGTCGGCGTTGGGCGTGATGACCTCCTTGAAAGTGTGATCAAGGGTTACCGCCTCACCGTATGGGCCATGATTAGCCGGACCCGAATAGGCAGGCGACGCCGGCTGGAGGAACGTGGCGTACCCATACCGATATCCCATGAGCATGGGAAAGGCATAGACGTAGGCTTCGGCGGCGATGGTCGAGACATCCTCCGCCAAAAGGGATTCTTGAGTCATCAGATCATTCCTTTGTCATGACCAGGAGTTCGATGTCACTCTTGCGGACTGCACGATTGCACGAGAGAGCCTTTTGTCACAAAGGAATCAATGTTCTGAGGACTTTCTTGGTTTTTGGGGTCGACCTTCTTGAATCTGTCACAGGTCGAACGTATGTTCGACATTATGGATTGGTCTGTTGCCACTGCGGATGAGATCGACCGGGGTTTCGATCAGTTCGGCGGACTGCATGCTGCTTCTGCCGCCGA
>JAZFTT010000223.1:0-13300 GCA_036446835.1 Acidimicrobiia bacterium | reverse complement strand
TCGATGACCGCTCCTGGTGGAGCACCGGTCAGGGTGAAGGTCAAGGTGTCAGCGGGAATGTCGGAGTCGCCGGCGGTGGCGGTAAAGGTCAACAGGGAGAGTTCGTCGACGGTCCGGTCGCCGACCGGGTCGAGGACCGGGGGACTGTTCGAAGGCGTCGCCGTGTACGCCGCCGAGAACTCGGAGGTTGAGCCATAGGAAGCTCCTAGATCCTCCGTCGTGGTCGCCGTGAGGATGTCGCCGGTCGATCCAGAAAAGGCGGTGCTGTAGGCGACCGAGCCGCCCGGATGGCTGACAACGTCGTAGAACGCAACGAACGTCGCACCTTCGCCGTATCCCGTAGGATCCGCAGCTGGGCTGACGAAGAATTCGATTCGATAGTCGCCGGCTGGCACGTCGAGATCGAAGTCGACGGTAACCGTGCCGGCGAGCTCGACGGCTGATGTGATAACTGGGAAGTTCAATAGGTCGTTGGGGCCGAGGTCAACGTCACCAGCGTCGTTGGGCGTTACGCCATCAACTCCGAGATCGATGCCGAGGCCGATGTTCTGGTCGATCGCGTTCGAGAGAATCGAGTTTCCTACACCTACGTCAGCTGCGAGATAGACACCGTCACCCAGGTTGTACAGAATGGTATTTCCAGCCCCGCCGACACCTCCGATGGTGTTGTCAGCGGCTAGGTCGTAGATCTCGACACCGTGCAAGCCGTTTGGAACCGCGGTGACACCGTCGGTGAGAACACCAATGAAGTTGCCCTCGACAACATTCTGGTCCGAGCCGGTATTGCGGATGACCACACCAGAGTTGGTGCTGGCGCCGATTACGTTGGCGTCCCCAGCGGCGACGCCACCGACCGTGTTGCCCTGGGCGTCTATCGTCAAGAGAATGCCGTTGTCGCCGTTGGGTGACGGTGTGCCGGCGGCGTCGATGCCGACCCAGTTGCCAGCAAGTGTGTTGAAATCACCGGCGCCGGTAGAGCCGTCGATCTCCAGACCTTCGTCGGGGAAACTATGGACGATGAAGCCCCGCACCAGGCTGTTGTCGGCCTTTAGATGTATCCCTGCCGACGAGCCGACTGCTAGTGACCCATCGAGCTGAACGATCGGGTCTGCGACGAACCCCGGTTGGGTAGTTGCATCCAGCGAGATCTGGTCGGTGACGAAGGGATGCGCCGATGTAGGGGTGATGGTCCATATCCCACCGGTGTGGCCTGGCTCGGTGACCGGCATGTTGAAGGAGACGTTGGCTGCACTCGGCGTGGCGTTGGCCTCTTCGATGGCTGCTCGCAAAGTGCATTCGGTGGCGCCGAGGCTGTTAACTCCTCCAGTGTCGCAAACGCCGTTGCCGGGAAGGACATCGGGAGCGTCACCGGTGGAGTTGACGACTGGGCTGTTGAGCGGATTAGCGATGTACGAGGCAGAGAACTCCGAGGTCGATCCGTGGCTTCCGCCTAGATCTTCGGTAGCAGTGGCCGTCAGTACATCCCCGGCTGAACCGGCGAAACTGTGCAAGAACGACTCCACTCCAACTCCGCTGTGGGCTACCACAATCGACGAAACAAACATCTCACCCTCACCGTTGCCCGATGGGTCCGCACCCGAAGGATTCGTGAAGAACTCGATTCGGTAGTTACCGGCCGGGATCACATCCAGGTCGAAGTCGACGGACACCGTTCCTGCCGATTCGGTCGCGGATGAAATCACCGGGAAGTTGAGCAGCTCATTGGGCCCGACGTCGACGTCGCCCACATCGTTGGCGCTGATGCCGTCATCGCTCAGATCGATACCAATGCCCGCATTGTCGAAAATCTGGTTGCCCAGAATCGAATTGTCTTCCCCCGCGTCGGCGGAGAAAGCCACGCCGGCACCGCCGTTGTGAGCGATGACATTGGCGGAAGCACCAGTCACCCCCCCGATTTCGTTCAGGGAGGTACCACCGCTGAAGGCGATGCCGGCCGAGGTGTTGCCGAGGGGGGTCGATCCGTCGGCGGCGAGGCCTATGAGATTTCCGAGGACCTGGTTCCCTGATCCAAGGGCCAGCCGTAGGCCGTCCGGTGAGTTGCCGGATATCACATTGCCTTCCCCGGGGAGCGTTCCACCGACTCGGTTCCCGCTCCCGTCCACTAACACGCCCCCGGAGAACCCGACGGACCCGTTACCGATGGCTACTAAGCCGGTGGCGTCGGTGCCGACGTAGTTGCCGATGATGACGTTACCGCTGAAACCTGAGTCCACGTCGATGCCTTCGTCGCCGTTGCCTGAGACGACATTTCGATCGCCAGCGATTGAGCCACCAATAACGTTGTTGTCAGAGGCGATACGAATACCGTCGGAACCGTTGCCCTGATCAATCGAGCCAGTTACGTCCAGGCCAACGTAATTGCCAGCTACCAGCCCGCTGGTTCCATTGAGGACGATTCCGGTTCCTGAGAACCCGCTAACTACGAAGCCACGAACGATGCTCCCGCTGGCGGAAACGGTGAGTCCATCCGGCCCGGCGCCCGGCCCGCTTCCATCGAGCTCGATCATCGGTGTTCCCGGGAAATCTGGTTGGGTGGTTCCGTCAATGGTGACCGATCCTGTGATCGTTGGCAGTAGTGAGCCGGGTCGGATCGTGTAGGCGAGGGGGGAAGCGGTGTAACCGGGGTCACTCGTGGGGATGTTGAAGGTGATCGTGTCGGCCCCGCCCAACCCGTTTGCCTCTTCGATAGCGGCCCGCAGAGTGCATTCGGCAGCCCCCTGGCTGTTAACGCCTCCGGTGTCGCAGAGTCCGTCGCCGGGAGTGGTGTCGGAGGCGTCCCCTGTGGAGTTGACGGTGAAGCCCGCTGCCCTTGCCGTGGGAGCAAGAAAGACTAACTGTGAACTGATCAGCAGGACTGAAAGCCCGAGACTGGTGACCCTCCGGCTCCGCCAGCGTCTCCTAGCCCTAGCCGCTCGTTTCGGGATTGTTGGCGAGTGCCTCTTTGTCCGGCCCTGTCGAAACCTTCCCATCACACTCAAGCCTGCGGTAGAGCCGTGGACCTGCCGGACGACTCATCATCGGACGCGAACGACGCCATCGATGTGCTCTGCTCGGCGATAGTGCCTGTTAGGAAAGCGCGCGGGAAGGGGTGGTCGGCTTCGAGATCCATGACCAGTGGGAGTCTGATGGTGAATCTCGTCTCTCCATCCGTCCGAGCATGAGTAATGCTGCCACCCATCCCTTGGAGAAGTGCATGCACGATCGACAGACCAAGTCCGACGCTCCCTGTCACCGCTGTCCCTTTGCCTTGGTGGACAAAACGCTGGAACAGCCGATCAGCGACCCCGCTGGGAATGCCTGGCCCGTCGTCCGAGACTGAGCACACGTAGGTTCGCCCCTCGACTCGGCCTGAAACCTCGATGCTCGATCCGCCGTACTTCTGGGCGTTGGACAGTAGGTTCCTGAGGACCTGGCGCAGTCGAAGCTGGTCGGCTCGAACCAAGCCCGGATCACATTTGACGGTGATTTCTGCGCCGGACCGGATCATCGGCTCCACGACCTCGGAGACCTCCTCGCAAATTTCGATGTCTTCGAAGTCGTAGTGGAGAGCCGCAGCATCGAGTCGAGCGGTAGTGAGCAGATCCTCGATCATCCTGGCGAGGTCACCAGACTCTGAGATAATCAGATCCAGGAGCTCGGAGGCGGACTCCGATTCCGACAGTGCGGGGTCTTCGGCCAGGAGCATGGCCAGCCCTGTGATACCGGTCAACGGGGTCCGTAGCTCGTGGGACGCGTTGGCGATGAACTCTTCCCGTACTCTGCTCAGGTGCCGTTCCGAGTCGAGCCGGCCCTCCAGCTCCCTCTGCCGCTGCTGGCGGAGAAGGAGCTCACGATAAATGAAGATGACGGCAGCCGGCACGAGAAAGGCGACCAGAAAGCGGGCGACGTCTCCGATTCGTCCTAGAAAGGCATCTGACAAAGCGACTGACGCTGCTAGCTGGTCCCTGACGCCTTCCAACTGTGACACCAGCGTCAGAAACTCGGTGTTGAGCGTCGGGGCTAGAGAGCGGGCGGCTCCGATGTCACTTATCAAAAGGAGGTCAATGATGTCCCTGGCGGTCTCCTCAAACGTCCCGACGATCAACCCGAGCCCATCCTCGCCCAACAGGCCTGCGGCTTCGAACTCGACCAGACCGTTCATCATGTCGACCAAGGCGATTTCGGCCTCGAACATGGACAGCTCAATGGCCTCCCTCGAGTAGGTCCCGAACGTTTGGTCGACGGTGGCCAAGTGCACCGCCAGACCTACTTGAGCACGTGTCACGGTTGCTGCGCGGAGCGTCTCGTCGGCGTGATGGAGCCCGGTGGCGTTGGTGGTGATCTGCCTGCTTCCAGTCGCGATCGAGAAGACAAGACCGATGAGGAGGAGGAGCCCCACGCCAGAAACGAGGGTGATAAACAACGCGCGATCAAGCCGAAAGCGTCGCTTGTTTCGGGCGCCACCCACTTGTCGAGGCGAGAACATCGTCATAAATCGGCAGTGAAGCAATGAAAATGGATGGGTCCTTCGCTTCATTTGTAATACAACGGCTGTGGAATCTCGTCTGGGGCACGGGGAGTATGACCACCCTCAAAAGAGGCCATTTTGAGCACCAGGTCGAGTCGGGTGGCCCTCGACACCACCCGGATCTGGGTCTGCAGCAGGTCTTTTTATGTCTCTCTTATAAAGAGAGAGATCTTCCTATATAATACGTCTCTATCAACATAAGGGATTTACTGGTTGTTACTCACAAGGCCGATCCTTGGAGAGCGTGAAAAAGAAGTAATCACCTCAATACGCGAGACCCATGAGCAGCTCCGCTTCATGCTGCGTGACGCGCCTCCATGGCATGGCTACTTACATCGCATCGCTTTCGCACGAAATGTGCAGGCCTCAACTTCAATCGAAGGTCACAATGTGAGCCTCGACGACGCCGTCGCAGCGATCGACGGGTCAACATCTCTGGAAGCTTCCGATGCCGACTGGAACGCCGTGAGCAACTACCGGGATGCCACTACTTATGTCATTCAGTTGAGCGACGACCTTCACTTTCAGTACAGCTCCCCTCTATTGATGAGTCTTCACTTCATCATGATGAGGCATGACCTCTCTGCTATGCCCGGACTGGTTCGACCGGGCGAGGCGGTCGTTCGGAGCAAAAGCCGGCTTAGCGTTCTTCCCGACGATCTCGACTACCAGGATGTGCCGAACCTCCTCCTGGAGTTGGTGGGCGGGCTGAATGAGAACAACGACGACAGCCCAGCCATCGTGCAGGCAGGGATGGCACATCTCAACATGATGTTGATCCATCCGTTCAAGGATGGGAACGGGCGTATGGCTCGAGAGTTGCAGACTCTGGTACTTGCTCGCGAGCGGACGCTGGCCCCTGCGTTCTCCGGCATCGAAGAGTACCTAGGCCGCAACACCCGCGGCTATTACGAAGCCTTGGCCGAAGTCTTCAGCGGTCGCTCCAAGGGAGAAAGCGATGCTCGACCCTGGATCCGATTCGTTCTCGTCGCACACATTCGACAAGCTGCGACGTTGGGCAGACGGATCCGGGAATCCGAACGACTATGGGAGGCTATCGACGAACAGCGACAGCACGATGGTCTCCAGAAACGAACCATGGGGTCGATGTACAACGCCGCGACAGGGCTACAGATACGAAGACCCGATCACATCAGGTATGCCGAAGTGAGCGAGCGGGTAGCAACATCCGACCTGAAGAAGATGGTGGATGCCGGTCTGATGAGAGCCGTCGGAGAGCGACGCGGCCGACACTATGTGGCCGCCAACCGGCTCCGAAGACTCCGGCTTCGGACCAAAGAAGAGCACGTCCCCTTTCCCGAGCCATTCGAAAAGACGACCTCTCTAATAATTTGAGTTCGTCGATTTCAACCATTTCGCTTCCTCGGACTGTCGAAAACAGTCGATAACAATGCGTTTACGGTTGATACTGACCAGGGGTTTCGCCCGCTAGCACAGCGGTTAGGTACGCCTACTTCCTAAACCGGGTGTCGGAGGTTCGAGTCCTCCCGAGGGCGCCAGTGTTGCGGGCAAGCCCGTCTCGAGGGCTGTCGCGTAGCGCTGACAACCCACCGAGACGGGTAGGACCGGAGTAAGGCGGACTCTGAGCTACTCGCCGCCTTCCTTCAGCTCGATATCACGATGCGAGTAGCCGTCGCCATCGGTATCCGCGTCGGAGAGTTCAGCAATGGCCTCTTCCGCCAGATCCGTCCGATAGGCATCGTCCGAAACATCCACGCCCTGGAGATCAGGGATCTCCGCGGTGGCGACCTCGACCGTCTGGTTCCAGAGATTGACATTCATGACACCAATGCCGTTGGTCGCCGGGAAGATCAGAGCCAGGATCTCGTTCAACTGCCACTCCTGATGTCCCGCCGGCAGGGTCGATCCGTTGTCGAGGACCACGTCGACACAGTCGTCGAAATTGTCCAGACAATGGATCCAGCCCTGGAACGACGCGGTGAGGAACCGGATGGCGATGTCCTCATTGCCCGCCTCGGCAATCCATTCAGCATTGACCCAAACCGCATCCTGAAGCATTGCCGTTCCGACGTCGTTGAAGTCGATGACGTTCAGATCCTCAGGCTGGTACAGCTCACCGGTATCGGGGTTGATCGTTTCCAACACCTGGGCGTACTCGTTGTAGATCATCGCTTCGGCAGCGTCGATCTCACCGTTGAGCAGGGCATTCATGGTGAAGTCCTGACCAATCAGTTCGACATCCTCGACACCAAACTTGGAGATAGCCGCGGTCAATTCGAACTCGTTTCCGAAGCCCCAGTTCCCGACCTTCTTCCCAGCCCAGCCCTCGGGAGTTTCGATCCCGGAGTCGGCGAACGAAACCTCAAGAGTGCCCGAGCGTTCGAACACTTGAGCAATGTTGACGATGTCGGCGCCACCCTCACGGGAAACCAGGGCCTTGGGCACCCAGGCCAAGCCGAACTCGGCGCCACCGGTGGCGAGAACCTGCTGCGGCACGATGTCGACCCCACCCTCGAGGATCTCGACGTCGAGACACTGATCGGCGTAGAAGCCGTTGTCGAGGGCAACGTAGTAACCAGCAAACTGAGACTGGGCGAACCACTGCAGTTGCAGAGTGACCTCGTCTACCTCATCACATCCCTCGGCGCCTGCTCCCCCGTCGTCACCACCACAAGCTGCCACGACCATTGCAAAAGCGGCAAGCCCGAAGACGTATCGTCCCCATACCGTCGACTTCATCCGTCCTCCTTATCGAATTTGGACGTGAACCATATCCGAGGACCCATCCGTTTGGCGCAGAGTGGGAAAAACGTTCCTATTCGTTGGCCCGGAGCGATACGTGCCAGGGCATGAACAGGCGCTCTGCGCCGAGAATCAACACATAGAAGGTCACACCGAGAATCGAAGCCACCAGGATCGCCGCCCAGGCATCAGGGAACTGAAAGAGATTCGCCCGATTGATGATGTACTGGCCGAGAACGTCCTGAGGGCCTCCGAAGTACTCGGCAACGATCGCGGCAATCAGCGACAGTGCACTGGCGACCTTGAGGGAGGCAAAGAGGAACGGAAGGGCATGAGGGATCCTCACCCGGCGCATCGTCTCGGTCGGAGTGGCAGCCACCGACCGCATCAACTCGAGCTCAGATGGATCTACCTCCAGCAAACCCCGCGTCGTGTTGATCATCACCGGAAAGTAGACCACCACTGCGACCACAGCCATCTTCGAGAGGGGACTTGTGATGGAGAACCAGTTGTTGAAGATCGGGGCCAGGGCGATAATCGGCGTGGCGTTGGCCGCGATCGCGACGGGGAGCATGCCCTCTCGAAAACGCACCCAGCGCGCCGCTGCTAGCGAAGTGAGCAGAGCAGCCGACACCCCAATGACAAAGCCGCCCACCGCTTCGAAGAGGGTCTTGAACCCGGCGGCCCACACCACATCCCACGTCTCGATGAAGCTCGAGATGATCTCGCTCGGCTTGGGCAATACAAACGTCTCGATTCCAAAGAGACGGGTGAGGCCTTCCCAAAGGAGGATTACCACAAGAAAAGACACCAACGCAGGCAGGTATTTGCCACCGAATTCCCGTATCGCCGCAGGCGTTCGGCCACCGACGGGAACATCTCCCTCGAAGGCGCTCAGAACATCCGTCTCGTGACTCTCCCGAATGATGCGGTCGCGCTCGGTCATGACTCTCCCCTGCGCAGCGCCTCACGGACGTCGGTGATCAGCTCGAAGTATCGGGGACTCTCCCGCGTACTCAGATCGCGTTCGGGCGGCAGGTCGATAGCGATTTCAGTGCTGATCCTCCCCGGTCGCGGTGTCATCACCAGAACCCTCCTGGAGAGGAACACGGCTTCGGGTATCGAGTGGGTGACGAACACCACCGAAATCCCGGTCTCCCTCCAGAGTCTGAGCACCTCTTGCTGCATCAGCTCTCGGGTCATCTCGTCTAGTGCCCCAAAAGGCTCGTCCATCAACAACAGCGAAGGCTGAAACGCAAGAGCCCGAGCAATCGCCACCCGTTGCTGCATACCGCCGGAGAGTTGCCAGGGATAGTGATCGGCGAACAGGTCGAGCTGGACCAACTCGAGCATCTCGGCGGCCCGCCTCGACCTTTCCTCTGCTGCGAAATCCATGATCTCCAGCGGCAGCTCGACGTTCTTGCGAACGGTTCGCCAGTCGAGGAGGGTTGCCGACTGAAAGACCATGCCGTAATCACGATCGAGCCGGGCCCGGGATGGCGACTTGCCGTTGATGAGCAACCCCCCCGAGGTCGGCTCGAGAAGGTCGGCGACAAGACGGAGAAGTGTCGACTTGCCACATCCCGAGGGGCCTATCACTGAGACAAAATCACCGGTCTCCATCACTAGATCGATGTCGGCCAGGGCGTGAATGGCCTCGACGCC
This sequence comes from Acidimicrobiia bacterium, assembly GCA_036446835.1. GTDB lineage: Bacteria > Actinomycetota > Acidimicrobiia > Spongiisociales > ZC4RG35 > SZUA-217. Next base: position 4,383 of record JAZFTT010000223.1, on the reverse strand, counting down.
GCTTCCAAAGACCTTTCCGACACCACGAGCATCCACGACCATGGTCACGTCGATTGCCTCCTCGCGGCAGCCACAAGACGATGCTCCACCAGTGTGACCACACCCACAAAGACCATCCCGGCGAGCCCGGCGATGATCACGGAGGCGAACAGCTTCTCCGGAGCCGCGGTGAACTGCTGGGAGAACTGGAGCAGGTCACGTCCCAACCCACCCCTGAAGCCGGCGGGCAACTCACCGACGACGGCGCCGATCACGCTGGCAGCGGCGGAAACTTTCAGAGCAGTGAAGATGTAGGGCATCGCCGCGGGTACCTGGAGTTTCCACAGCGTCTCCCGGGGCGAGCTTGCATAGGACCGCATCAACTCGACCGTCGTCGGTTGTGGTGAGCGCAACCCGCGCATGGTGTTGATCACGACCGGGAAGAAGGTCAGATAGGCGGCAATTATCGAGACCGTCAACCATTGGGGGATGTCGAGCTTGCCGCCCCAAACCACCACCATCGGAGCGATGGCCAGAATGGGCACTGTCTGGGAAGCGACCACGTAGGGCATAAACGCTCTCTCGGCGGTCTGTGATCGGACGAAGAGCACACCAAGCCAGAAGCCGATCGACCCACCGATCAGGAATCCGACCAACGCCTCTCTCAGAGTGAAGATCGCCGCCTTCACCTCGACAAAGAGAAGGATTGGGCCATTGCGCTGGGCTGGCCGGAACAACGCGCCGACTATGTCCCAGGTGTGGGGCAACGTCCGATCGGAGGGGTTCACTGGCTCGGTCCACTCCAGGGCAGTCCAGATGAACTTGTACCCCTCCCAGAGAACGACAAAAACGACTATCACGGCCAGGATGGAGAGCCCACCCCAGACGAAACTCGATGATGACGTCTTCCCGGCGGATTCGCTCATGGCGGCGAGAGCCTAACTTCGATCTTCTCACTCGAGGGCATAGGCGACCGCTTCGTCAGAGCTCATGGTTGCACCACGTTCCCAGGCCGCGGTGAACGAGGAGTCGTCGAGTTGTCTGTGGAGTTCATCGAGACCGCGACTTCGGAACCACCTCTCGTCGAATGACCGGGTGACCTTGATCTCATCACGCATTCGGTTGGCAGCACCAAAGAGCTCAGCACCTCTCTCGGCAGAATCCTGCATCGCCGCCAGGTGTCCAAGGCCCTCCATCGCAGCCACCGCGCTAAGTTTGTCGTCGATTCGAAGACTCACCACAAGCGCCTCGCGAAGGCGTTCCCGGGCAGAGGCGAGCTGGCCATCGTAAAGGTCGAGCATTCCGAGGTGACGCTGAACTAGAGCGGAACAATGGGCATCCCCTGCTTCGTTGAGCAGAGAGAGACTCTCCACGAAAGCGTCCCTGGCCCCGGCCCAACGACTCAAAAGGGTCATCGCTAGTCCCAGTTGATTGAGGGAGTGACCCTGGCCGACAACGGCCCCCAGCTTTCGATAGAGGCTGAGGGCCTTACCGATCGGTTCGATTGCCTGACTGGCCCGGTCGTGGCTGTTGGCGATCGATGCGGTGCGGTAGAGACTCTCGGCGGCTTTCAGCTCGTCACCAAGGTCTTCGAAGACACGCTGAGATTGCTCGCTCAACTCCGCCGCCTCATCGGGCTCGTTGGGATTGAGAGCGTTGGCGAGCGACCCGAGTGCGACCGCCTCTCCCCATCGGTCGTCAAGAGACCTCGAGATTGCCAACGACTCCTCGAGCAGCGACACCGCCTCTTCCGGCAGAAACATGTAAATCGTAGCGTCTCCCATTGCACGAAGAGCGCTTGCGGCAAGACGGTCCTCACCCGCGGCTTTGCTGAGACCCAGTGCCTGCTCGGCGATTTCTCGGGCACGAGCCGGATCCTCTGGCACCGTCACCGGCTCCGCGGCCACCAGGGCCTTGGCCCTCAGGTCGGCACGCTGGGTGTCGTCGAAAACCGGAGCCGCCAACAGCCATCGGCGGGCCTCCTCCCAGTGCCCGATCTCGCCCCAGAGATAGCCGAGCGCACTGGCGATTCTCAAGAACAGCTCCGACTCGCCCGCGCCAAGCGCCCAGGTGAGGGCAATAGTCAAGTTGGAGTGCTCCCGCTCCAGCCTGCGGAACGCTTCAAGCTGACCCGGGCCACGCAGACCCTCGTCGCCCTCTTCCGCCAGGTCAGCGAAATACCGGGCATGTCGGAGCCGTAATCCTTCCACATCGCCCCCTTCGATAAGGCGACTTCGTGCGTATTGGCGAAGAGTCTCGAGGAGCCGGTACCTGGTACCGGCTTCATCGTCGCTCTGGACGACAAGCATCGACTTCTCAATGAGGCCCGTCACCAGATCAAGTACCTCGTTCTTCTCAATCCCATCGAATCCCGCCACTTCTTCGGCTGCGGCTAGGTCGAGGCTCCCCGCAAAGACAGCTAAACGAGCGAACATGAGCTGCTCCTGGTCTGATAGCTGGTCGTAACTCCATGTCACCGTTGCCTCAAGGGTCTGCTGCCGTGGCATTGCAGTCCTATCGCCCCCGGTGAGCAGCCGGAACCTGTCATCCAGCCGATCGGCGATCTCGCTTGGTGAAAGAATGCGCACCCGAGCGGCAGCCAACTCGATGGCAAGTGGAACGGCGTCCAGTTTCCGGCAAATCTGGGCAACGGCTTGTGCGTTGGCATCTGTGATCTTGAAGTCAGGCCGGGCGAGGGTCGCCCTGTCCTCGAACAACACAACGGCGTCGTAACCCATCAGGTCCTCTGCAGAGGTTGTGGCCGATGGCGGTGCCCTTAGAGATGGCACGGGGTACGTCACCTCACCGGCCACGCCAAGCGCCTCACGGCTTGTGGTGAGCACTTTGACCCCGGAACCCGATCGCAGGATCGAGGAAACCAACTCAGCGGAGACTGCGAGCACGTGTTCGCAGTTGTCGAATACGATCAGCGTTTTCTTGCTGAGGAGCACATCTCCGATGGTCTCGATCAATGAGCGACCCGGCTGATCTCTGACTCCCATTGCTGCGGCCAAGGCGTTGTCTACCATTTCATCCTCGGCTACAGGCGCCAGATCCACTGCCCAGACACCATCCGGGAAGTCGTGCACGACCTCCGCAGCAGACTGGAGGGCCAATCGTGTTTTTCCCGTTCCACCGACACCAGTGAGAGTCACCAGCCTGCCGTCAGAAAGCAGGCGGCCAACCTCGGCGAGCTCGGCTTTCCTGCCGACGAAGTTGGTGAGATGAATCGGAAGATTGTTGGGCACAACGTCGAGTGAGCGCAGCGGAGGGAATTCGGTGCCCAGACCGGGTGCCACGACCTGCGAGAGATGCTCGGCTTCTCTCAGATCCTTGAGACGATGATCACCGAGGGGTCGAAAGGACACTTCCGGTGGCGTGGCCTGGGCGGCCAGCGTCGTAGTGCTGGCCGATGAGACAATCTGACCACCGTGGGCCACCGCGGAAATTCGCGCAGCCCGGTGGACGTCAAGACCCACATAGCCGTCCTGTCTATAAGTGGCTTCACCAGAGTGGAGACCCATGCGAACCAAGACTCGGCTTCCCTCGGACCAGCCGTACTCGCTCAGCTCGCGCTGGGCATCAATGGCGGCGCCCACGGCTTCGACAGCACTGGGAAAAACCGCGAAAAGGGAATCTCCATCAGTGCTCTCTTCTGTCCCACCGTGTGCATCGATGGCCGCTCGCAAGATCTGGAAGTGTGCAGCAACCACATCGGCATATTCATCACCAAGACGCTGGAGCAGATCGGTGCTTCCCTCGATGTCTGTGAATAGAAAGGTGACGGTTCCCGAAGGGCGATCGGTCATAGCTGAAAGGTAGTTGGATCGGTCGACCCATTTCTGGACGAACACCGATTTGCCCGCAATCCACGCGGGGTCTTCTCAAAGAGGAGTTTGGAGCGACCCCACCGCTAACGCGAACTGCTCGCCATCGTCCAAGAGCCACCGATCCAGCCTCATACCGGCCGCACCGAATTCCGCCTCGACCTGAGGCTTGGAGAACTTGCAAGAGACCTCGGTGTGTATCTCCTCTCCGGTGACGAAAGTGACGGCCAAGTCGAGAGCGCGAATGTTGGCCACGACGTCGCGTGACGCTCGCAGGCTCTGGGACATGCACGCCAGCTCACGATCAAACCGTGTCACGTGCTCGAAGGCATCCACCGGGATGTCACCACCCAGTTCCCGGTTGATGACGCGAAGGATATTCTTGTTGAACTCGGCCGACACTCCCTGAGAGTCGTCGTAGGCGGCGATCATCGTCTCCTCGTCCTTGACGAGGTCCAGGCCAAGCAAGAAGGCGTCCCCTGGCTCCAGAGCAGCGGCCACGGACCGAAGCAGCGAATGGCGGAGCGTCGGGACGTAGTTGCCGATCGTCGAGCCTAGGAAGACAATGATGCGACGC
>JAZFTT010000222.1:0-6542 GCA_036446835.1 Acidimicrobiia bacterium | reverse complement strand
CGAGGCCACCGCCCGGATCGAAACCGAGAGCGAGAGATTCGGGATGGGGCCGTTTCTCGATCGGTCCGTCAACCGCGATCTGTCCGGCGGGGAGAAGAAGAGATCGGAGATCTTCCAGATGGCCGTCCTTCGCCCCAAGGTCGCCCTTCTCGACGAGATCGATTCCGGGCTCGACATCGACGCCGTCAAACAGGTCGCCGAGGCCGTGGAAGCGATGCGGTCCACCGACCTCGCCGTGGTGATCATCACCCACTACAGCCGGATCCTTCGTTACCTCACGCCGGACCGCATCCACGTGCTGATCGACGGCCGCATCGTCGATAGTGGTGGCAGCGAGTTGGCCGAAGAGCTGGAGAGCGGCGGGTACGAGGCCCTGCGCCGACGGCTCGGCATCGAAAAAGTCGTCGAGGACGGTCCGGCTCGCAAACCCGCCGACTTCTTCACGGAAACGCCTTTCGACGTCTGAATACCGTTTTGTGAAGATCCGCGCGGGCTATGCCCGCGTAGATCTTCACAAAAGGAGTTTTTAGTCCAGAGACACTGGCAGCACTAGCGTCAGGGTGTAACCAGATCTCAGGAGGACAAGAGTGGAGTACCGCATCGAGAAGGACTCGATGGGAGAGGTCAAGGTCCCGGCAGACGCCATGTACGGGGCGTCCACCCAGCGAGCCGTCGACAACTTCCCGATCTCGAATCATCGTTTTGGAAGAAGGTTTATTTGGGCGTTGGGTCTTCTCAAGGGGTCCGCCGGCACCGTCGCTGGAGAAATGGAGTTCAAGGACCGAGCGATGTCAGAGGCGATCCGAAAGGCCGCCGACCAGGTGATGGAAGGTGCCTTTGATGATCAGTTCGTCCTCGACATTTTCCAGACCGGCTCCGGAACTTCAACCAACACCAACGCCAATGAGGTGATCGCTGCCCGGGCGACCGGGATCCTGGACGGAGCTAACGTCCACCCCAACGACGACGTCAACTTCGGCCAGTCTTCCAACGACGTCATCCCGACGGCCATCCACGTCTCCGCGGTTGCTGAGTTGAGAGAGGGCCTTCTTCCGGCTCTCCACCGTCTATCGGCCTCGCTCGAAGCGAAGTCGGACGAATTCGGCGACGTCGTGAAGTCGGGTCGCACCCATCTCATGGATGCAACACCGGTGACCCTTGGCCAGGAGTTCGGCGGTTATGCCGCCCAGGTTCGCAAAGGAGCCGAGCGGGTCGAAAAGGTCCTTCCCGAGTTGGAAGAGCTTGCACTCGGCGGCACTGCCGTCGGGACAGGGATCAACGCTCCCGACGGGTTCGCCGCGGCGGTAATCACGCTCATGGCCGAGCGCACCGGCTACCCGTTCCGGGAGGCGGACGACCATTTCGAGGCGCAGGGGGCGAAGGACGCCACGGTCAGCGCATCCGGTGCACTGCGAACGGTGGCGGTGTCGTTGTTCAAGATTGCCAACGACATCCGCTTTCTCGGGTCAGGGCCGACATCGGGAATCTCGGAGATCAAGATCCCGTCTCTCCAGCCAGGGTCCTCGATCATGCCGGGCAAGGTCAATCCAGTGATGTCGGAAATGATGATGCAGGTCGCAGCCCAGGTGGTCGGCAACGACATGGCCGTCGTCTGGGGTGGGGCCAACGGCAATTTCGAGCTCAATGTGATGATGCCGATGATCGCCCACAACCTGTTGGAGTCGGCCGGCCTTCTCGCCAACGCATGCGACGCATTTCGAGAACGCTGCGTTGATGGGCTCGAGGCGAACGAGGCACGGGCCCAGGAGCTGGTCGAGAAGAACGCCATCATTGTCACCGCCCTCAATCCCCATATTGGATATGACAACGGCGCGAGGATCGCCAAGGAGGCGGTGGCCACCGGTCGTTCGGTACGAACTCTCGTGCTCGAAGCCGGCTTGATGACCGAGGAAGAACTAGACGATGCTCTCGACATCAAGAAGATGACCGAGGGTGGTCTTCGCTAGAGGGCGCCAGTAGGGGAGACAGGGTCTTATGCGATTGGGACTTTCGGCCCTCGTCAGGGCATGTCTCATCTCGCCTACTGGTGAGTGGCACCTCAAAAGGAGTCAAAGTGAGCACGAGATTCCTGATCCTCGTTGCCCTGGTCTGGGCGACCATCGGAGTGGTAGTCGCGTTTCTGATGCGTCGCCGAGGTGATGACTTCTCCGTGTGGTTGGTACTTGGCGTGGCCTTGGGGCCACTCGTTGTGCCTCTGGCCCTCGAGCGCGCTCGAAATCACAGCGCCGCGAAGTACCAACCGCGAGGTGCCCCCACGCCACCCCATGTCGGGTTCGACGTGCTTGCAGGGGTCGATGGATCGAACGAGTCCGTTCGTGCCATCGACACCGCCTTGACGCTATTTGGCGGGCTTGTGTCGAGCGTGACTGTCGCGACCGTTCTCGACTTCGACTCTGGGACCGGCATCTCAGGGCTCGAGGCACAAGCCGCAGCGAGAGAGATGCTCGACGACGTTGCGGACCGCGTCCAATACGACCCGGTGCACATCAAGCTCCTGTTTGGCAGACCGGACGAGGTGCTGGCTGAGCACGCGCGGACTTCCGGCATGGAATTGATTGTCGTGGGAGCCAGGGGTCACGGCGCCTCCAAGATCCTCTTCGGCAGTGTCACTGGCCGTCTGGTCGGCTCCAGCGAGATTCCGGTGTATGTCGGTTCAGCGGTCTCGACGGCTGGACGGAGAGCGACGATGCGTGGTAGTGAAGGGATGACGGTCCGTTGACGATCGCCCTCGAGACGCATGAAGCGCTGCTTGCTCTCGGCATCGCGGTGACCGTGGGATGTGAGGGGTGCATCGAGCACCATGTTGACGACGCCATCAACGCCGGCGCTTCCCTCGAGGAGATCCAGAGGACGATTGACTTGGCCCATCGTCTTGGTGGACGTCTGTCCTCGACGTGCTGTGAAGAGGCACTGGCGGCGCTTTCTCCCACCGGGGACCGGTAGCCGCAAACCTTCGCTTTCTAGCTCGGCTCCAGCGCCTCCAACAGCGTATTCCAGGCGAGACTGGCGCACTTGATCCGAACCGGATACTGACGAACCCCTTGAAGGGCCTCGATGTCGCCCAAGATCGCACCAGGTCTTTCCGGATCGAGTCCGGGGTCGTCGCCTTCATCGAGTGACATCATCTGGCGGAACCGTCCGACGAGTTCGCCGATCTCGTCGCGGGACTTGCCTTTGATCGCCTCGGTCATCATCGAGGCCGACGATTGGCTTATCGAACAGCCCTGGCCTTCGACGGCCACCTCCGAAACCTTGTCGCCCTCGAAGGAGACCTCGATTGTTATCTCGTCACCGCAGAGCGGGTTGACACCCTGAGCCGATGCCTGAGGGTGTTCGAGATGGCCCTTGTTGCGGGGGTTGCGGTAGTGGTCGAGAATGACTTCTCGATAGAGCTCTTCGAGTGCCATCAGATCACTCCGAAAAGCTCGCCTGCCCGGCGGAGCCCTTTGATGAGGGCGTCGATGTCGGCTTCTTCGTTGTAGACGTAAAAGCTCGCCCTGGCGGTGGCGGTCACACCCAGACACCGCATCAGGGGCTTGGCACAGTGATGGCCGGCCCGCACTGCCACATTCTGCTCGTCGAGGATTGTGGCCAGGTCGTGGGCATGCACACCCTCCATCGTCATCGAGACCACGCCGCCTCGGTCCTCGAGGTCGGTCGGTCCCTGGATCGCAATGCCGGGGACGTCTCCAAGCCGCTCCAGGGTGATGGCAGTCAGCTCCTGATCGTGCTCGAAGATCTTGTCCATGCCAATCGAGTCGAGATAGTCGATCGCGGCGTGAAGCCCCACGGCCTCGATGATGGGTGGAGTCCCAGCCTCGAAACGATGGGGGATGTCGGCCCAGGTCGCATCGTGGAGTGTGACGTCGGAAATCATCTCGCCTCCACCTTCGAAAGGCTCGGTTTCTTCGAGCGCATCCATTCGACCCCAGAGAACACCGATACCCGTTGGTCCCAGCATCTTGTGTGACGAGAAGGCGACGAAGTCCGCGCCCAGTTGACCCACGTCGACAGGCCTGTGCGGTACTAGCTGGGCCGCATCGACAACCACTCTTGCCCCATGGCGGTGGGCGAGCTCGGAGATGCGAGTGACATCGGGAATCGTGCCGAGGACATTCGACATTCCGGTCACTGCCACGACCTTGGTGTCTGGCCCGAGCTTCGACTCGAGGACGGCCATGTCGAGCCGCCCGTCATCCGTGATGGGGACATGGTCGAGGGTGGCGCCCGTCCGTTTGGCCACCATCTGCCACGGGACCAGGTTGGCGTGGTGTTCCATTTGAGTGGCCAGGATTCGATCTCCCTCGGCGAGATTCTCCAGGCCCCAGCCGAAGGCGACAGTGTTCAACGAGGTTGTCGCCCCACGGGTGAAGATGACCTCGCGTTCGTCGGTGGCACCGATGAAATCGGCGACCCGCCGCCGGGCTGCTTCGTAGGCGTCGGTCGACGCGACCGAGAGTTTGTAGGCACCCCGGTGAACGTTGGCGTAAGAGGTGCGAGCGAAGCGATCCATAGCCTCGAGAACGGGGATCGGCTTCTGGCTGGATGCTCCCGAGTCGAGGAAGTGCACCCCGCTGTCGAGGATCGGGAAGTCGGCTTTCAGGTGGGAGAGATCGGTCACGAGCGCACTATGTCAACACAGCGCGGAAGGAGTCGTATCCCTCTTCCTCGAGCTTGACCGCAAGCTCCGGACCGCCGCTCTCGAGGACCCTGCCGTCCATGAAGATATGGACATGATGTGGTGTGACGTAGTCGAGCAGCCGCTGGTAGTGAGTGATGATCAGAAACCCGCGGTCGGGGCCGGTGAGCTTGTTGACCCCATCCGCGACGATGCGGAGGGCATCGATGTCGAGACCGGAGTCGGTCTCATCCATGATCGCCAGCTCCGGCTCGAGCACCGCCATCTGCAGCACCTCGTTGCGCTTGCGCTCCCCGCCGGAAAAACCCTCGTTGAGGTAGCGGTCGGCGAAGGACGAATCCATGCCCAGCTCTTTCATCGCATCCATCACCTTGAGCCGCAGTTCGAGGACGGTGAGGTTGACGCCGGTTCGATTGGATAGCGCCTGGCGAAGGAACTGAATCACCGAGACACCGGGGATGGCCTCGGGATGCTGGAACGCAAGGAACATGCCGGCGGCGCCACGGTCGGTCGGAGGAGCCTTGGTGATGTCCTCACCCTTGTAGAGAATGCGGCCCTCCGTCACCCGGTAGATCGGGTTGCCCATGAGGACCGAGGCAAGAGTGGACTTGCCCGAACCGTTGGGACCCATGAGGGCGTGGATTTCGCCCCGGTTGATGATGAGGTCGACGCCTTTGAGGATTTCGATATCAGCGGCCGAGGCGTGCAGGGGCGAGGCGTGCAGGTTTTCGATCTGGAGTATGGGTGTGGTCTGAGTCACGAGCCAATGGTATTTCCACTATCGCAATAGGAGAAATGCCGGGGCGCTCAAGGACGTGAGATGTGGGTCCAGAGTGGCCTGGCGAGGCGCTCGAGGTCGGCGATGGAGATGGGGAATACCGTGGTCGGGGTGCCGCCCGCTGCCCACACCGGGTCGTTCCTCTTCAGCGATTCGTCGGCGAAAACACGAAGAGGCCTGGTGTACCCAAAAGGCGGAGTGCCACCGGCGGCGTAGCCGGTGGCTTCACGCACCTCGTCGAGCGATGCCATACGGGAACTGGCGGCGCCGGCCACGTTGGCCAGCTTGTCGGGGTCGAGACGGAGGTCGCCCGGGACCAGTGCAACGACGGGCTCCACCTCATCCTCGGTTGTCACCACGAAGACCAAGGACTTGACAATCGCCGACATAGGGCACCCGACTGCTGCTGCCGCGTCGGCAGCCGTCTTGGTGCCGTCAGGGAAGAACCGGATCTCTGTATCGAGCCCGGGGACAGCCTCCAGCAGTCGGTGGCAAGCTTGCGGTAGGTCAGCCGCCACGGACGATGTCAACTGTCTCTTTCATGGTGTCGAGGTCATCTAGGTCGAGCCACTGGACGTAGATGCGCTCCACCCCGGTGTCTTCCAACGCGGCCACCGTTTCGGCAACACGGTCTGGTGTCCCGACGGGAAACCCGTTGTTCACGTACCGATCCTCGAGTTCCTTTGGCTGGAGATCCCGCTTGGCCGCCGACCTGGCGAGCCGTTCCTGATATTCGGCTTCGGTGCGTCCCACCAGGGCGCCCCCCATAACCGTTGCCTCCACATTGCGACCATCGGCGGCAGCCCGCATCACTTCGATCTTGGCCCTCGCCTCATCGGGCGGACAGATGAAGAAGTTGTACTCGTCGGCCCACTTACCGGCGAGTGAGGGTGTGCGCTTGGGGCCGCTGCCCCCGAGGACCCGCCGCATGCCGATCGGCTTGGGCTTCATGTCGGCGTCGAGGGTGTAATAGGCGCCTTCGTAGCTGCCATGACCTTCGCCAAAAGCGGCGTCGAGGTAGTTGAGGGCATCCTCGAATCTCGTCCAGCGCTCCCTCCACCCGGGGAAGGGAAACCCCAGGTTGACGTGTTCCAACTCCATCCA
>JAZFTT010000221.1:0-3331 GCA_036446835.1 Acidimicrobiia bacterium | reverse complement strand
AAAGCCCACCATGGCCTCACAATGAGTAGCCATCGACTCCCGGGCGGATTTGATGTATGTGTCGGGGTCGTCGTCTCTCAACCGGGCAGCTTCGTCGACGCTGTAGCCGGACGGGATGTAGCCGTAGAGCGGATCGTGAGCCGAGGTCTGATCGGTCACGATGTCGACATCCAGGCCCATCCTCAACAAGTGGGGGAACAGGTCGGCGGCGTTCCCAAGAAGGCCAATCGATAGTGGCTTGCGGTCTCGCTTGGCCGCCAGGGCAAGGTCGACTGCGTCCTCGATCGAGTCTGCCCGTACGTCGAGATACTCGGTCTCGAGACGACGCTGGATCCGATATGGATCGACCTCGATGCACAGAGCGACACCGCCATTCATGGTTATTGCCAGAGGCTGGGCGCCACCCATACCGCCGAGGCCACCTGTCAATGTGAGCGTGCCGGCCAAGCTTCCACCGAATTCCTTCTCGGCGATAGCCACGAACGTTTGATAGGTGCCCTGGAGAATTCCCTGAGTACCGATGTATATCCAGGAGCCTGCCGTCATCTGCCCGTACATGATCAGACCTTCAGCTTCGAGCTTCCAGAAATGCTCGAGAGTGGCCCACTTGGGAACGAGGAGACTATTGGCAATGAGAACACGAGGCGCCATGTCGTGAGTCCGAAACACACCGACCGGTTTACCTGATTGGACCAGAAGCGTCTCGTCGTTCTTCAGCCTCTGAAGGGTCGCCACGATCGCATGGAGAGATTCAAGGTTGCGCGCCGCCTTGCCCCGTCCGCCATAGACGATCAGATTCTCCGGGTCTTCCGCAACCTCGGGATCGAGGTTGTTGAGGAGACAGCGAAGGACGGCTTCCTGGAGCCAACCATGGGTGTTCAGGTCGGTCCCATGCGGGGCCTGGAGTGGAAAGGTCAGATCGAGCATGCGCAAGACGGAGCCTAACGACGCGCGTTCGGGTGTATTCCTTGTATGTTCGCCGCGAACAGCTATGGGTGAAATGAACAGCGCCGAGACAACCGTCCACGACGATACCGAGCATGATCGTTATGTGGTCGAGGTCGACGGCGAAGTCGCGGGCTATACCGTGTATCACATGCGTGGAGGGCGACACTTCTTCGTCCACACCGAGGTCGAGCCCGGGTTTGCGGGTCGCGGCGTTGGGTCAGTGCTAGCGCGTTATGCGCTTGACGACGTCAAGGCGAAAGGCGGGAGTGTCATCCCTATCTGCCCGTTCATCAGGGCGTTTATCGATGAGCACCCGGAGTATGAGACATTGATCGACCACGAGTTGTGGGACCGGATCGATGCGCGGCTGCACCCCGACACAGCTACTTGAAAGAAGGGGCCTACTTGCGCAGCATTGCGTCGAGTCGGCGGTTGGCGATGGCTGCTCCGACCAGACCCATTACAACCAGATAGGCGGCATGACCGATCATCGTCCAGTCGACGAGACCAAGTGTGAACCCACGGAGCAGTTCCGTGCCGTGATAGAGCGGTGAGATCTTGGCGATGTTCTGGACCAGCGGTGGGTAGACGTCGAGAGGGTAGAAGGTGCCGGAAAACAGGAAGAGGGGCATCGTCACCAGGGTCACCAGATCGAAGTCCTGCCAGGAGCGCATGAAAGTGGTGGCCGCCATGCCGACTGCGCCAAAGGCGAATCCAACAAGTGTTGCGGCCGGAACAGCCAGCACCGCCGTCCAGGACTCGGTCACTCCCATGGAGAACATGACCACGACAAAGGCAGTGGAGTAGAGGACGCCGCGAAGCAAGGCCCAACCGATCTCACCGATGGCGATGTCCGAGGGCTGCATTGGCGTCGTGAGAACACCTTCGTACACCTTCTGGAACTTGAGCTTGAAGAAGATGTTGAACGTGGTCTCGATGACTGCTCCGTTCATCGCCGATGCGGCCATCATCGCCGGAGCGACGAAGGCGGCATATGGGATCTGTGTGCCGTTTGGCAGCGTCACATCGCCGACCAGGGCGCCAACTCCGATGCCAACTGCGAACAGGTAGAAGACGGGCTCGAAAAACCCGCTGAAGATCACCTTCCACAAACGGCGATAGGCGATGTAGTTTTTCTCCCAGATCCGCTGGGCGCGGAATGGTGTCACCTTGCCTATCGGAGTGAGCCTGGCAGGAGCCGAGACGCTCATGGTCGAAGCCTCCGGTCGAGGAAGCGCACAGAGAGGTAGATGCCGATAGCCGTCATCAGTAGGAGATAGAGAAGCGACGCCCAGATCGGCACGCCGGTCACGATCGATGCGTCGACAGATGGAAGCGCAATCTTCCGAACCAGCTCCACCCCGTGAAACAGCGGAGTGATGTACGCCACCGGCTGGAGAAAGTCGGGGAGCTGGCTGATCGGAAAGAAGGTGCCAGAGAACAAGAAGAGCGGCACGATGGCGAAGCGGAACAGGGTGGACAGACTTCTCCCGTCGTCCTGGGTGAGGGTCCAGGCGGTGATGACGGTGGTAAAGGCGAGACCAGTCAGCACCGCTGGTGGGATCGCCGTCAGAGCCGGCCCAAGTTCCATCGCACCGAACAAGACGGCGATGATTGCAAACACGACAAGCACGAAGATGAGACGCGCCACACCCCAGATCAGCCTGCCCCAGATGATGTCCGAAGGACCCAACGGAGTGGTAATGGTTCCATGAAAGTTCTTCCGCCACACCACGCCGGCCATCACCGGAAACGATCCGTCCCCGGCTCCGTTTTGCATCGCCGTTGCTGCCATCAACCCCGAAGCCACGAATGCGAGGTAGGGGATGCCGAGGCCATCGCTGCCGGCATCGACTAATGAGCCGAGACCGGCGCCCATGGCTGCCAGGAACAACACCGGGTTGACGAAGGAGGTGATGACTGTGCCCCGCCACGTCCGGCGGTATGCAATGACCTCCGACTCGGCGAATCGGATTGAACGGGAGACGGTGGTCATCAGTCGATCAGCCTCCGGCCGGTGAGGCGGAGGAAGACATCCTCGAGTGTCGACCTGCGGACCAGCACCTGGGAGGGGTGGACCCCGCGCTCGAGAAGTGCGCGCTGGGTGGAGTCGGCGTCGTCGGTATAGAGGAGGACGCGGTCTGCAAGCACCTCGGAGCGGGCGGCGAGGCCGTCCATCCTGATGACTGCGTCGTCCTTGTCCTCGTCATCGAATCTGAGTTCGAGGACTTCCCGCGGCGCATACTGCTCGATGAGCTCGCGAGGTGATCCTTCGGCAACGATCTTGCCTTTGTCCATCACCACGAGCCGGTCGCACAGTTGCTCGGCCTCGTCCATGTAATGACTTGTGATGACCAGGGTTGCCCCATCACGCTTGAGTCGA
>JAZFTT010000220.1:0-12155 GCA_036446835.1 Acidimicrobiia bacterium | reverse complement strand
CGACGAAGCTGCCCGGTTGAGAGACGACGACCCCGACACATACATCAAATCCGCCCGGGAGTCGATGGCTACTCATTGTGAGGCCATGGTGGGCTTTCAGAACGAAGGAGCCGAGGTTTTCGATTACGGAAACAACCTCCGCGGGGAGGCGCAGACAGCCGGGTATCAAGATGCCTTCTCCTATCCGGGTTTCGTGCCCGCCTACGTCCGCGATCTCTTCTGCGAGGGTTCTGGGCCCTTCCGGTGGGTGGCCTTGAGCGGGGACCCGGCCGACATCACCGTTACCGATCACGCCCTACTGGACCTGTTTCCCGAGAACGATGCCCTCACACGCTGGATCCGAATGGCTCAGGAGAAGATCCATTACCAGGGGCTTCCTGCTCGCATCTGCTGGCTCTCCTACGGCGAGCGCCACCTCGCCGGCCTCCGTTTCAATGAGCTGGTCGCCTCCGGCGAGGTCTCGGCGCCGATTGTCATCGGCCGCGACCATCTCGACTCGGGCTCGGTCGCATCCCCGTACCGCGAAACCGAGGCGATGGCCGACGGGTCAGATGCGATTGCCGACTGGCCCATCCTCAACGCCATGCTGAACGTCTCCTCGGGTGCCGCCTGGGTAGCCGTTCACCATGGCGGTGGAGTCGGAATCGGGAACTCGATCCATTCCGGAGCCCAGGTAGTGGCCGACGGCACAGAGCAGGGGGCGTTCCGGGTCGAACGCGTCCTCACCAATGATCCGGGAACCGGCGTGATGCGACACGCCGACGCAGGCTACGAAAAGGCCAAACAGGTCGCCAGAGATCGCGGCGTCGACATCCCGATGCTCGATACAAATGCTTGATCCGGGTTGGCCTAGCGCCGACGTCTGGCTGGCACAGGACCGTCCGGATCCGGACCTCCTGATTGTCGGGGTGCCCTCCTCGAAGGCATCGCTGACCCCGTCGCGAGCAGACCTGACCCCCTTTGCGCTCCGTGACCGACTGACCCGGTTCTCCACCTTCCATAGCGAGTGGGGAGCGAACCTGGCCGATGTGACCGTCCGCGACGTCGGCAACTGGCCGATCTCCGAACTGGACATGCACACGATGCCCGAGGCTGTGACCGAGTTGGCGACCGAACTCCCCGAAGCTTCTCTGACCCTCTACATCGGTGGTGACAACGCCATCACCCGTCCCCTGGTCGCGGCCATGGCTGAAGACCTGTCCTCGGTCGGCGTCATCACCTTTGACGCCCACCATGACGTGCGCTCGCTCGTCAACGGACCCACCAACGGGACCCCCATACGCGGCCTGATCGAAGAGCACGGGCTTCCCGGGGCCAACGTGACCCAGATCGGCATCCACTCCTTCGCCAATTCCGCGGAGTATCGGGCCTACTGCGACGAGGCAGGCATCACTGTGGTCACCGCGGAGCACGTGGAGCGGGACGGTATTCGTAGCGTCATCGACGGTGTCCTTTCCACCTTGGGTGAGCGATGTGAATCGATATATGTCGACGTTGACCTCGACGTGCTCGATCGGATCTTCGCCCCCGCATGTCCGGGTGCCAGTCCTGGTGGCTTGACCATCCGCCAACTCGCCGAGGGCGCTCGCCGGTGTGCCCGTCACCCCAAGGTGAGAGCGATGGATTTCGTCGAGGTTGATGCCGAAGCGGATGTCAACAACGTGACGCTCGACTCGCTGGCCCACGTTTTTCTCTCCACCGTCGCCGGCTACGGCGAACGCTGATGCAACCAAACGCCCGGGTTTGGGGTTCTATATTTCGATGAACCAGTTATTGGCCAACGTCGCCGCGGTGGCCGCCACCGTGGGCACGATCGCCTTTCTAATTCCACAGATCACCAAGCTGATCCGAACCGGCGACTCATCCGGCGTGTCGACCACGTGGGCCGCCTTGGGGCTGGTCGCAAATGTCGGGTGGGCCGCCTATCTGAGCAGCCAGGGATTCTGGATCGCGATCCTTGCACCGATCTTCACCGTCGTCGCGTATGCGTTGACCATGTGGGCGCTGGTCCGGACGGGCCGCGATCCGCGGCAGAGTTTTCTGCTGGGAGCGGCCTGGAGTGTCCTGCTCGCGGCCACGGCACTTGCCGCAGGCTGGACAGCCCTCGGAGTGGTTCTCGGATTGTCCTACGGGGTGATGCTCACCCCTTCGATCTGGACTGCGTTTCGCACAGCCGACCCTTCCGGTATCTCACCGGGGACCTGGTGGATCGGGATTGCAGAGGCCCTCCTCTGGGGGTACTACGGATGGTTCCACACCGACATCGGGATTCTCACATTCTCAGCCGTCGGTGTTGTCGGGTCGGTGCTGATGCTGGTCCGATACCACACGACCCGGAGCCAGGTCGAGTTCGCCACTTAGCCCCCGCTGACCACCTGCTCGGCCTCGTCAACTACCCGGTCCGCTTCCCGGTCGTCGAGAAAACCATGTGGCAGACGCACCGGGCGTGGCCCATGGCTGTGTCCTCGAACCATGCGATTGGCCTCTTCAGGAAACGGGACATCCGGATCGAGCCTCTCGACCAGGGACGTCAACTCTTCGATCGACGCCACCCTGGCAAAGCCATCACGAAGCACCGGTCCGGCGGGGAAGCCCTTCAGATACCACGAGGGGTGCTTGCGAAAGAGGTTGAGACCGATCTTCTCTCCAAAGTGATCAACAAGCAGTTCGGCGTGCCGGCTCATGATCCGACCGACCTCGCCGAGGTCTGGTGGAACCTGGAGCTGGCGTCCGGCAAACGTGTCGGCCAGGTCCCGGAACAGCCAGGGGCGCCCGAGACACCCGCGGCCAACCACGACTCCATCACAGCCGGTCGAGCGCATCATCTCGAGAGCGTCGTCCGCCGTCCAGATATCACCGTTGCCAAGTACGGGCACGGTCGTCACCGCCTCCTTCAACTCCCGGATCGCCGACCAATCTGCATGGCCCGAATACAGCTGACGGGCGGTGCGGGCGTGGAGTGCAACGGCGGCAACTCCTTCCTCTTCGGCGATCAGACCGGTGTCGATGAATGTCAGGTGCTCTTCGTCGATTCCCAGCCGGAACTTCACGGTCACCGGGACATCACCGGCGTTGATGACTGCGGCGCGAACTACTGAGCGAAACAGGTTGGTCTTCCATGGGAGGGCGGCCCCTCCTCCGTGTCTCGTCACCTTTCCCATAGGGCATCCGAAGTTCATGTCGATGTGATCAACCCCGAGATCTTCGACCAGAAAGGCAACCGCCTCCCCAAGTGCTCCCGGGTCGGTGCCGTAAAGCTGAATCGACCTGGGGACCTCGTCGTCGTCGAAGCGAGCCAGAGCCATCGTCTTCTCGCTCTTCTCCACAAGACTCCTGGCGCCGATCATCTCCGACACGTATAGACCCGCCCCGAACTCGCGGCACAAACGGCGAAACGGAGCGTTGGTCACGCCTGCCATCGGGGCAAGGACCACCGGGGGGTCAACCGCAATCGGGCCAATCTGAAACGACATCGTCTCAAGGATATTGGTGCAATGCCCAATAGGGACTCACTCCGGCCACGAATCATCGCGTGCGGTGTTATGAGGATGTAGGTTCGGACCGGGAGTCGACAATGACTATCAGCAAAGTTGTTGGTGCACGCGAGGCCGTCGGAGTGATACACGATCGAGACGTGATCGTGAGCTCGGGATATGGGGGTCACGGAGTCGCTGAGGAGATACTTGCCGCGCTCGAGCAGCGATTCATTGACGATCCCATACCACGAGACCTGACGCTCGTGTGGGCCGGTGGACAGGGGGACTCCAAGGACAGGGGCCTCAATCATCTCGGCCACCCCGGCCTGTTGAAACGAATCATCGGTGGCCACTACGGCCTGTTGCCGAAGATCGTTGCCCTGGCGGTGGACGAGGAGGTTGAGGCCTACAACCTTCCGGAGGGAGTGCTGGTTCATCTCTATCGCAGCATCGCCAGCGGCGCTCCTGGAATCCTGACGACGATCGGCATCGGAACATTCGTCGATCCACGGATCGAAGGAGGGAAAGTAAACAAGTCGGCGACAAACGACATCGTCGAGATCACACAGAGGGGAGTCGAAACCTGGCTCTTCTATAAGGGATTCCCCGTCGCCGTCGCCATCATCCGGGGCACGACAGCCGACCCATTTGGCAACATGACAATCGAGCGGGAGGCTGCAACCCTCGAAACGCTGGATCTCGCCATGGCTGCCAAGGCCTTCGGGGGATATGTCATCTGCCAGGTTGAGCGTGTCGCCGAGGCCGGATCACTCGACTCGCGTGACGTTCCGGTCCCGGCATCCTCATTGATGCCGTTGTCGTCGCCCAGCCCGAGCGCCACTCCAGACGGTCTTGTCATGGAGACGGTCATCGAGCAGAGCCGCAACCGAGTCGGCCGTTCCCAGGCAACTGCGCCATAGAGGTCGAGACGCTCGGCGGCATCGGCGGCCATGCCGGTCCAGTCCCGCGTCTCGTAGCGCAACTTGGCGCGTTTGGTTATGGTGGCGAAGCGGTGTTGCAGGTCGCCGTTGGCGTCCGCAATAGTGCGGGCGCCAAGACCGGCCAGCCTGGCAACGCTCATCTGCGACCTGTCATGTGGCGAGAGTGCCAGGATGCCCCGGTAACCCAAGGACGCCGCTTGGTCTCGAAGAGGGTTTGCTCGGAGCCTGCCTTACCATCCGCATGTGATCATCGAGGCAGTCGACCAGTGATCCAGGACGAATCTCTCTTCGAGGAGTGGGATATCGACGAGGACTCCTTCGAACCGCCGGAACCGTCGCCATGGCGTCGGCGGGTGACAATCGCTGTCGCAGCTGTCACTGTCGTAGCGATGGCCCTGGTTCCCTTGTACAACCTGATCGACCGGGATCCGCCCTTCGCTGAGAACGGACTCGAGATATGCGGGTTCGACTACTGCACCGTTCAAGATGGGGTGAGATTGGCCGGCCTGGATCAGGTCATGATCCGGCTTGCCAATACCTATCTCACCGATGATGAGGCAAGCCAACTGGCCGACTCTCTGGCGACCCATCTGGGCGCGAGCACGGTGGAACTGGTGGTGATCAACCATCTTGAAGGCCGAATCAAAGGCAGTTATGACCCGACGACAAGGACAATCTTCGTCGAACGGCCGGCCCAGGCCTGGATAATCCTCCATGAGGTGGCTCACGCCGTGTCCTCCGGACACGGACAAGATTTTCAAGAAGTGGTTGTCGATTTGACTCGCTGGCTCGCCCCAGCATCAAGGTCCTGAATCAGAACTCGGTGCTGGCCACGTTCTGAAGACGGACCTGACTCTGAGCGGCGAGCTTGCCATTGTCTTCCCTGGTGATGTTCACCTGCCAGAGCTGCTGGGTGCGTCCGCGATGAATCGGCGTCGCCTCACCAATCAGGACCCCACCGGTGGTGGCGCGGAGAAAGTCCGTTTTGTTGCTGACACCCACTGCCCCTCCCAATCCCTGCTCCACGGCCCACATCGCGGCACCGGTCGAAGCCAAGGTCTCCGCAAGGGTGCAATAGACACCGCCATGCACCACTCCATAGGGCTGCATATGGTGCTCGGTGATCTCAACACGGCCTGCGGCGAACTCTGACGACGCCTCGGTCAGTTCGATGCCACTTAGACCGACATAGGTAGGACGGTCCTCGAAAGGGTTCTTCACGAGTGGTCTGTCGCACGAATGGTGTGGATGCGTCTCCTAGGCATCGGCGTATTCTGGCCAGGACGCACAACGAAGTCGCATCGGCGAGATGCGTCGAGGCGGAGGACGCCGCCAGGGGCGTCGAGGCCAGGAGAAGCGCCGCAATCATTTGTGAGATGGCCCACTAGCTTCCACATCCAGTCTGCAAATAGGGAAACAGACCGATGTCGTCGTCGACGTATTCCCAGACGTCTACTCCAAGCCCCTCGAAGAAGGCGGAGTCCACGACGATCTCCATTTGGCCATCGCCGCTGAGATCGGCGACTGCTCCAACCGAGAAGCCCACCACGAACGACCCCTCGGGATCCGTTATGACCGAATCACCAAGGACCACCGTTTGCACATCGCCCTCGATCACCTTCTGCATGAAGATGATCGAGTAGTCGCCCACTTCCGGAAGGAACCCGCCGCGGATGTCCTCGGCGATGACAAGGATCTCGTTGATCCCATCGCCTTCGAGATCGGCGCGGAAGAGTTGCTTTATCACAGGGTCGACCACAACGAGACCTCGCTCGGCCAGCAGGCCCGAAGCGATGGCAGCAAACGTGCCATCGTCTGCAAAGCCTTCGAAGAGATTCGGCTGGAGATCCCAGGGCGCGGATATCGCCACGCCATACGGTCCCGGCCATTCACCGAGTAGGTGGTCGTTCTCCAACACGACACCGAGATTGAACACCGGTTCACAGACCAGGTCCTGTGGACCACCGGTGGTGGTCGCCTCGAGGCCGATTACTGCAATCTGATAGTCCTCACCACCAACAACCGGGAGGGCTCCTTCGGTCTCGGCACGCACCCAGGCGGTGCCGTCCCACCATCCAAGTGCACCAAACCCGGTCACTATCAGCGGTTGGTCGGCCCAATTTCCGTCAAGAACGCCAGACGTTGTGGTGGTCGCCCCCAGGGTTGTCGTCGTGGAGGTTGTGGTGGAGCCTTCGGTCGTCGAAGTGGTCTCGACACTCGTGGTGGTCGTAGCGATCCTGGCCGTGGTTGTGACATCTGTAGTAGTTGTCGAATTCGCTGTCTCCGCGGCTGGGCTGCAGGCGGCTAGCACTAGAACAGTTGCAAGTAGTGTTCGCCGCATCTGAAAAAGCTACCCGCTCAGCCAGGCAGCTCGAGTTGAAACACTCTGATATCGAGTCCGGCGTGCGAGATCAGACGAGAGACCAGATGGACCGGTAGGCCGATCACCGTGAAAGGACTGCCCTTCACCGACTCGATGAACCGCCCACCTGCACCCTGAAGGGCGTAGGCGCCAGCCTTGTCCATAGGCTCTCCGGTTGATACGTAGTCGGCGATCTCATCATCAGTCATTGGGAGAAAAGTCACTTCGGTCACATCCACGGCGGGGTGAACCACCGGACCACCGTCCCATGAGGCAACCGCTACACCGGTGAATACCTCATGACGATCGCCCTGGAGTCGTCGCAACATCGAGCGCGCCTCCTCAGGGTGACCGGGTTTCCCCAAGATCTTCCCCTCGTGAACCACCACGGTGTCGGCCGCAAGCACGACACGATCGGCGGCTGCCACCGCTCGCGCCTTCTCCATGGCAATTCTTTCGACGTACACGCCTGGGGGCTCGTCCGGACGTCGCGACTCATCGATCTCTGAAGGTTCGACGTCAAAATCGAGACCCAGCGTCTCCAATAGCTGGCGCCGTCGGGGCGACCCCGAGGCAAGAACCAGTCTCATACGACAGTCCCTTTCCGAATCACAACGGTCGGGTGCTTGAGAACATTCAGGTTGGATATCGGATCCTCGGGAAACAGCACGGCGTCCGCAGGAGCGCCGATGGCGAAGTCCGAACTGCGATCGGTGGCCCTGAACCCCGCCGTTGTCAGCGCCTCAACTACCTGAGTGTTCGAAAGTCCGTACTCCCCCAGTTTGATCGCCTCGCTGGCCACATTCGCCGGAGCGCCGACGAGATCGGTACCCGCCAGGACACACACCCCTGCCTCGAAAGCACCAGGAAGAAGACGACGCGTGTTGTCGAGGCCTTCGATGAGAAGACGCCCGCCACCCGACTCGGCGCCAAGTTGAACGATCGTCTCTTCGATCCGAAGAACTGTCGGCACCCACATCCCTCCCCGCTCGGCAAGGGCCGCCACGTCTGAGACGGTGAGAAAGAGACCGTGCTCGATGGAGTGAACACCTGCGGCCACTGCCATCGACGGCACCTCGCGCGCCTGGGTATGGATCGCGACCCGAGATCCCGAATCGTTGGCGACCCTGACAGCCTGTCTGAGTTGATCTTCGGTGAAGTTGGCCACCGGGCCTCGTCCCCGTCGGGGCCAGTCGCCGATGAGCTTTACCCAACCCGCTCCCATGACCACCTGTTCGGCTACCACTGAACCTATTTCGAAGGCATCGATCTCCAGCGCGAAGTCGGAGTAGTAGCCCTCGTTGACGGCGATCATCTGTGCGGCTGCTTCGATCTCCGGACGCTCCCCTTCGGGCATGGCGGCCATCAGGTCAATCACAGTCTTGTCGCACCAACCCTTGTCCAGGAGAAGGGTGACCCCGGCGGACAGAGCATCTCTGGCTCGTGCGACGGCCTCATCGAGAACACCTGGCTGATAACCCCCATTCGGCGCGGGCAGGTTTCTGGTGGCCAGATGGGAGTGGGCATCAACCAGACCGGGCACCGCCCAGTAGCCCTCACCCAACGTCAGGTCCGTATCACCGACTGGATCCGCCCAGTAACCATCGCCAATGTCCCGTGTGACGGTGTCCCCAAACGGAGATCGAAGAATGACTCTCATACTGATGAAACTGACGCTAACTGGCGACTAATCCACATAATGGCTGCAATGCAAAAGGCTCTCACACTCCTATTGGTCACCGCGGTGGCATGTGGGCAGGCTGTGGAGTCTCCACCGATTACGTCTGTCACCTCTCCGACCTCGCTGCCTCCCGCAGCGACAGACACCACCGTCAGAGGTCAGCCGTTCGAGATACAAGACTGCACCTCACCCCCGGTCACGTTCTCGGCGTTGTGCGAGGTCTACGAGCTCGTTCAGAAATGGCATGTCGACAGACCGTGGCCCAGCTCGGATCTGGCCGGCGTTGCCCTGAGGAGTCTCGGGGAATTCACGAGCACCGAGACCGAGCCGCGGCCTCGCACCCTTGTGTGCGCGGTGCCACACGAAGATTTCACCGGGTTTTGCGATCAATTAGCGCAGATGGTTCACGAGTCGGGGATCGCGGTCGGTTCGGCGGTGGACGCCGCGGTCACCGCGATGACAGACATTGGACTCGACCCCTTCTCCTACTACGTGCCACCGGACCAGGTGGGATCGTTCCGTGCCAACGGTCTCGTGGGAGGGGTCGGTCTACTCCTCGATGCCACCGATGCGGTGGGCTCGAAATGCGCCATGATCACTGCGACCTGCCCTCTCCGGATCGTCTTCGTGCTGGAAGACAACCCCGGGGCGGACGCCGGGCTGCAAGCCGGAGATATCGTGGTCGAGATTGATGGCGAGCAGGTCGACGGCCAGGGCTTCGTCTCAACGGCGGCATCCATGGCAGGGAACGAAACTGGATCAATCGACATAGTGGTGGAACGTGAGAAAAGAGAAAGGCTGACCTTCACCATCGAACGGTCGGAGCTCACTGTCCCGACGGTGAGTGTGGAGATCCCGCTACCCGGCGTCGGGTATCTGCGAATACCGGACTTCGAGGACGACATCCCCGGCCTCGTGGAGGAAGCTCTGATATCTCTCTCGGAATTCAAGCCACGCACGATCGTCATCGACCTCCGCGACAACCCCGGTGGCCTTGTCGATGCCTCGGTCGATGTTGCCTCAGAATTCATCACCGGCGGGCTGGTCTTCGAGTCGTTCGCCCCAGACGAGCACCTCGAGTACACGGCGACCGAAGGGGGGCTGGCTACAGAAGAGCGTTTGATCGTCCTTGTGAACCAGGGCACCGCGTCCGCTGCGGAGATCGTGGCGGGCGCCTTGAGAGATCGCCGTGGCGCGGTGATAGTCGGCACGAACACCTTCGGTAAAGACGCTGTCCAGATACCCTTTGATCTGCGTAATGGCGGGGAGCTCTACGTCGCGGTGGCCCGGTGGGCAACCCCCAGCGGTCTTACCGCCGGAAACGGCGGTCTCACACCCGACCGTGAGCTCGAGCTGACGACTGATATGTCCATTGAAGAAGTCGTGCAGGCCGCCCTCGACGCTGCGTCATGATCAAAACCCGTCTCACCCTTCTCATCGTCACTCTCGCAGTGATCGCGACCGCCTGTTCGTCGGGTGGGTCCGACACCACGACATCGACGAGCCGACCGGTCACGGCAACGTCTTCGACCGGGGCGACCGACACGACCACGAGTTCCCGACAGATCGAGGAGGTCGACTGTGACTCGCCGCCTGAGCAGGTCGCCATCGTCTGTGAGGCGTATGAGCTGATTCGAATTCACTATGTCGATGAGATCGACGACGTCACCCTGGCTTCCGCCGCCATCCAGGGCCTGGAGGCATTGGATGGGACATCGTCGTCTGCTGCCCTCACTTGCGCCCTTCCTGCCGACGAGTTCAAGGCATCGTGTGAGGTAGCAGCGTCAACAGCCGACGACAGCGCACAGGCCGCCGAAGCCATTGTCATCGGCCTGGCCACCCATGCCCTCGACCCCAACTCCACCTACTTCGACCAGGAGGCCCTGGAACTCCTCGAAGAGGAGCAAGAAGGCGAGATCGAAGGAATCGGGGCCCTGGTCTCCCCCGAGGACCAGACCATCGAGGGGGACAACAAGCAGTGCTCTATAGTTTCGAAGACCTGTCGCATACTGATCGTGTCAACCATCGAGGGAGCACCGGCCGAGGCGGCCGGGCTTCAGCGCGACGACGCCATCATCGGTGTCGACGGGACTTCGGTGGAGGGCTGGACCATCGACGAGGTCACCTCACAGGTACGTGGCCCCGCCGGCACCGACGTGTTGCTGACCATCGATCGGGATGGTGAGACATTCGAGATCGCGATTACACGCGCTGCTGTGATCATCCCCGTGATCGACTCGGAGAGCTTTGGCAGTATCGGTTACATCCAACTCCGGATCTTCTCCGCCAACGCCGATGAGCAGTTCGAAGAAGCAGTGATCGACCTCCTAGCCGAAGGCATCGACGAGCTTGTTGTCGATCTCAGAAACAACCCTGGAGGTCTCCTCGACACCGCCATCGAGATTACTTCGATATTCCTTCCAGACGGCGACGTTGTGGTCACTCAGGGCCCAGACGAGTCGAGACCGTATGCCGTCACTGGCGCGGCGATAGTGCCGGCGGGCATGAAGGTCACCTTCGTCGTGAACAAAGGCAGTGCCTCCGCGTCGGAAGTGGTGTCGGCTGTGCTCCAGGAGCGAGGCCTGGCCATTGTGGTGGGTGAAAACACGTTCGGGAAGAACACCGTTCAGCAACGGTTCAACCTCTCCAATGGAGGAGCCCTGAAACTGACTATCGCCAGGTGGCTCACACCCGGCGGTCACGACTTCGGTGGCGTCGGCGTCACCCCCGATATCGAGATCATGTTCGACCCGGCGATCGAGGCGCGAGCCCTGGTCGAGACCGTCGTGGCTGCAAGCTGACAGGACGACTGCCCTAGGTTTGCCAACCAACTGAACGTTTGTTTAGCATACTGAACATGCGTTCAGTGACCGAGGATCTGACCACCCGGGCCCGTATCCGCGATGTGGCGATAGAGCGGTTCCCCAAGGACGGGTTTGCCGGGACCACAGTCCGCGCCATCGCCAAAGACGCCGGGGTGTCGCCGGCGTTGGTTCTCCACCACTTCGGATCGAAAGACGGCTTGCATCGCGCCTGCGATGAATACGTGGTTCATATGACAATTGAGATGAAGCGAGAAGCGATCGAGACCGGAGTCCATCGCGAGCCCGGCGCCATCGCAGCCACATACCAACTGGCCGAACCAATCCTCCGCTACCTGGCATGGACCCTGGGAACGGGGAGCGAAACCGCAGCCAGGATCTTCGGTGACTTCGTCGGCGAAGTGACTGCTCAGCTTGTAGAGGGCAAGGAGCATGGCCTGATCAACGAGTATCACGGCGACCCACAAAAGCAGGCGGCCGTGCTGGTTGCCATGCAGCTCGGTGGCCTGATGCTCCACGACCAACTCACCCGGGCTTTTGGGGTGGACATGCTTACCGCGGAGGGATTGATCGCCTCGGCGCCCTACACGCTCCACATCCTCTCCGGTGAGCTTTTCAACAGGGAAATCATGGCACAGACGAAACAGACGATCGAACAGCTACAACCAACTCCTGACACCGAACAGAGAGCAACCAGATGACACCGGCAATCCGAACCGAGGGCCTGACAAAGCACTACGGACAAGTGAAGGCACTGATCGATCTGGATATGGAAGTCAGAATGGGAGAGGTCTTTGGTTTTCTCGGGCCGAACGGATCTGGAAAAACGACCATGATCCGCACCATCCTCGATCTGATCCGACCAACCGCAGG
>JAZFTT010000219.1:0-10179 GCA_036446835.1 Acidimicrobiia bacterium | reverse complement strand
CCTCGTCGGGGTTGACGCCTTTGTGCGGATCCTTCCCGGTCAGCTTCTTTACGAGTTCTTGTACCGCCGGCATCCGTGTTGACCCACCCACCAGCACAATGTGATCGATCTCTTCGACAGGCACGCCACCATCCTTTATCACCTGCTGGAAAGGCCGCCTGGTCCGTTCGAGGAGGTCCTCGGTGAGCTTCTGGAACTCGGAGCGACTCAGCTTCTGCTGGAGGTGGAGGGGGCCGGCATCGGTGGCCGTGATAAACGGCAGGTTCACTTCGGTCTCGGCGACTGTGGAGAGCTCGATCTTGGCTTTCTCGGCAGCTTCCTTCAGCCGCTGGAGCGCCATGCGATCCTGGGCGAGATCCACGCCGTTGTCATTCTTGAAAGTCTCAACGAGCCACTCGATGACCTTGTCATCCCAGTCGTCGCCGCCAAGGCTGGTGTCGCCTGAGGTGGCTTTGACCTCAAAGACTCCGTCGCCGATCTCGAGGACCGATACGTCGAAGGTTCCACCACCCAGGTCGAACACGAGGATCGTGTGATCGGTTTCCTTGTCGAGACCGTAGGCCAGAGACGATGCCGTCGGTTCGTTGATGATTCGCAGGACTTCGAGACCGGCGATCTGGCCGGCTTCCTTCGTCGCCTGCCGCTGTGCGTCGTTGAAGTAGGCAGGAACGGTGATGACAGCCTCGGTGACCGTCTCGCCAAGGTAAGACTCTGCGTCCCGCTTGAGCTTCATCAGAATGCGAGCCGAGATCTCCTGGGAGGTGTACTCCTTGCCATCGATGTCGATCGACCAGCCGGTGCCCATGTGTCGTTTGATCGAGCGAACCGTGTGATCGGGGTTGGTGATCGCCTGACGTTTGGCGACCTCGCCGACGAGGACCTCTCCGTCCTTGAACGAGACGATGGAAGGGGTTGTGCGAGCGCCCTCGGCGTTGGCGATGATGGCGGGCTCGCCGCCCTCGAGAACGGCGATGACGCTATTCGTGGTGCCGAGGTCGATCCCTACAGCGCGTGACATTGTTTACTGAACCTCCGGTTTATTGATTGAGTCATCAGAGATTCTACAACTTGAGTCGGGTATTGTCACATTTAATGTGATGAGTCACTCCGACCTGGGGTGTTAGCTGGCCAGACTCTTGATGTATTCGACCAAATCCCCGACTTCCCCCTCGGTCAGCGAGTCTCCGTAATCCGGTGGCATGATGTTGTCGAAGCCGACGACCACCTGGGAGCCAGGGTCGAGAATCGAGTTCGTCATGTAGACATCGTCAGCGATGACGACTTCGCCCGATTGGAGAGGACGACTCGACCCGGCGACCCCTCTCCAGGTCGGACCCGAGCCGGGAGTGCCATCGGTTGTGTGACATGCCAGGCAACCGGTGCCGCCGGCGATGATCTCGCCGCGTATCGCGGCATCTGGGTCCACCGTGATCGACGTTGTGTCGATGGTTCCCTCGCCGAGGACCTCGCCGCTGAACATGAACAACGCCACCCCGAGCCCGCCGATGATGACGAGGGCGAACACGCCCTCGGCCCAACTTCTCATGGGCCAGAACCGTAGACATCGTCGTAACCAAACGTGCCCCCAACTAGAACCTGAGGTTGTTCGGCCCGTATCCGAGCCAAACCAGCTCAAGTACGACCCGATGTCGGGCATCTGTCAACGGCACGACACTTAAGAAGTGTCACCCCCTTGACAATTTCGGCAGTCCTTTTTGGCTGACAGCGTTTCAACACCCGTGACCGAAAGGAGGGCACATGACATATGCAGCTGACGCCAAGCTCCGACCCGCGGCGAGCGCCGATTATTCGGCAGCCTCGAAGTGGAGGAGTCGCGGCATCTCGCTTGCAATGCTCGGGCTGGTGACCACAACGATCGCCTTTTTCGGGAACCTGGCTGCCGTCGGACAATCCGCCGCTGACCAGGCCTCGACCCTTGCATGGACTTTCGGTGTCACGACTACGGGATTCGCCCTGACCAAGACGGCTATTGCAGTCGTGCTTTGGGGGATCATCCTGAAATTGTGGCTCCGCGCCGACTCCATAAAGGCAGTTCTACCCGGCTTGGTGGGAACGCCGGGAGCCGACTCGACGTCCCTGGGTGACATTGACACGCCATACGGCAAAGTCACAGTTGCCAGTGAGGCGCCAGGCCCGCTCCCCATCCACAAGATGGCGAAGAAGATGTTCCGACCCATGGTTGCCATGGGCCTGATGGCCGTATTGGTTGGCCTGATCGTCTCATTCGTGGCCGCGGGATCCGCTCCCAACACGGCCGCACTGGCATGGATGCAGGGTCTTCAGTTCCTCGGGGAGGGAATGCTGCTCAGCGGTATCGCCTTCTTGCTCGGAACGATTCTCTGGGCCATTCGTACGGCCGGTGGCGAGGTCCAAGAGGCTCTTGGAGTGAAGATCTACACGCCGAAGATGGCCGGGACTGCCAAGGCGTTCGTGGCCCTGATGATGCTTGGATTGATGATTTCGATCGCTCAGTTCATCGGCTACGTCGTGGTCGCCGGCTCATCTGACCCGGCATCCGCATTCGCCTGGTTGGGACCATTCCGTGAAGTCGGCCTCGGGCTGATACTTGCCGGAATCGCTCTGGCATTGGTGACCATTGGAAACGTTCTCGGGTTTCAGTTCTGGCGCATTCAGAACTTGATCAAGAACGGAGAGAGGAGCTGAGATGGCTTCAACTACAACAACATCAAGTGACTTCGCGATCGATGTCAGTAACAAGGGACTCGGCTACAACAAGCCGCAGCAGATGGGACGCAAGCTTTGGGCGCCCATGTGGGTCATGGCGATCATGGCGTTCCCCATCGCTCTC
Organism: Acidimicrobiia bacterium; assembly: GCA_036446835.1. Classification (GTDB taxonomy): domain Bacteria; phylum Actinomycetota; class Acidimicrobiia; order Spongiisociales; family ZC4RG35; genus SZUA-217. The sequence goes on along the minus strand of JAZFTT010000219.1, from coordinate 7,349 downwards.
ATCTTGGGCATTGTCCGATCCAACGCGATAGCGAGTGGAGAGGCTGAGACGACGATCGCTGCCCTTGGACACACGACAACAGGAGTGATGTTCATCGGATTCACTGCGGTGTTCGCGGCGATCTCTTTCGCCATTGCTCGGATACTCGGAGAGTTCCGTAAGGGCGGTGGCGAGGTTCAAGAGCTGGTTAGCTCAGAGGTTCGAACGCTGAAGATGCCCCCAATGGCCAAGGTCTTCATCTTGGGCATGGCAATGGCAATGATGACTCTGCTCATCGCCTCGATCGTTCACCTGGTGGTCGCAGCCCAGGTGTCCTCGGGATCGCTCAGCCTAGCGGGGGCCGAAACCGCAGCTATCAACCTGGAGGCGGTGCGTCGTCTTGGCGTCGCCGTCTACCTGGTCGCAATCACCTTCGGACTCGCCACCATTATTCAGGTGCTGCGTTTCCAGGCGATTCGGCTTCGCGAGTTGGGTCAGGTCTCCTCCTAAACACCTCCCGCTCCGAACAACGAAGGTGGGTTGTCCCTCGGGACATCCCACCTTTCGTGTTGGAGAGCATTCAGGCATGCGAGATCTCGGTTGGATTGTCCAACCGTTGATAGTTGGGCATAAATGGACGGGCTGCCGACATTTATCTCAATGACGGTTCCCGACGGAGGACACATGGACAACATCGATATCGCCCTTCTGGTCCTCAGGTTGTGGGCAGGCTTGGTGATCATCGCCCACGGAATCAATCACGGTCGGAGTCTCGAGGGCACGGCCAACTGGTTCGCGAAAGTTGGTTTCAAGGCCCCTCACTTGAATGCTTTCATCTCGTCGGCGATGGAGATCACCGTTGGGCTTGCATTGATCGCCGGTTTACTCACGCCGGTGGCCGCCGCCGGTCTTGCCGCCACCATGTTCGTGGCCTTCTGGTCGATTCACCGTTTCGCCGGGTTTTTTGTGTTTCACCGTCCAGATGAGGGATACGAGTATGTGGCAACCCTTGGTGTCATAGCCCTTGTGCTGACAATCATGGGACCCGGCTCGGCCTCGGTGGATGCCGCTCTGGATCTCGACGAGACCCTGTCCGGAGCGATCGGTGCCGGAATCTTCGGTGCCGGAATACTCGCTGCTATCGGCCAACTAGCAACGTTCTGGCGCAAGCCTGACAAGGAGGAAACGAAAGCATGACCCTTAAGCAACTTCCCTCTGGGCTCGCGGAGACGAGAGACTCCCTACATCAGCTGGCCTTCTTCGCTCTGAGCCCGGCCCGCTACAAGGCGATGGGACGAATGGGACTCCAGGGCACCCCGGGCGGGTTCGGAACACCGGAGTTCGATGGTCGTGTTGCCCGGATCGAAGGGGACCAACTCGTCCATAGCCAAGATGGCAACGTCGCCACCCAGGCCATAACCACTGTTCGTGAGGCCGCTGAGTTCTTCGGCCATGAATACGAGGCCGAGTGGTTCGCAGATTTTCACGATCCGCTAGAAGCCTCGGATCCCGATGCCCAACTTCTGGTGAGTCGGGAGGCCAGTCTCGCGATCGGTGACTGGTTCGAGTTTGGGTTTGCCGTGCTCAACGAGTTGAGAAGCCAGGGTGTGGAAGGAGATGACGTCTCCGAGGTGCAGCTGTGGCCCGAGCATCTCGACCCGGCCACCGAGTTGGGTGATTATGAAAAGGGACAGCGAGCTAGTTTCGGGGCCTCACCGGGAGATGGAGCGAATCCGGAGCCCTATCTCTATGTGGCGTCCTGGTCTGACGTCGACCGATCCGATGCCTATTGGAACAGCACCTCCTTCAATGGGTCGAGTTTGGCCTATGAGGAGTTGCTGGCGAGTGATGATCCTCATGGGAAAGCACTCGAATTCCTAGTCGAGGGCTACCGCATCCTCCACGCCGGTTGACACCAGCGACTCGACGAATCCCTCCGCGGCGAGACGTACAAGCCTGATCGTCTCGTCATAACCCTCATCGGGCCCACCGTAGGGGTCAGGGATCTCCTCCTCGGCTGAGGTGGTGTCGTACGTTCGGAACAATCGCATCTTGGCGTGTGCCTCCAGTGAGGGGGCCATCGCCATGAGATCTCTGAGATTGGACCGGTCCATAGCCAGGATCACGTCATGACGATCGAAGTCGAGACGATTCACTTTCCGGGCACGGCCTTCGATGGTGAGGCCGGCTCGTTCCCCTGCGGCAATCGTCTGGAAGCTGGGTGGCTCACCGAGGTTCCACGACCCGGTGCCGGCAGAGTCGACCTTCACATCGACTCCACGGGTCAGGGCGGCCTCGTTGATCGCAGCTTCTGCCGAAGGGGATCTGCAGATGTTTCCGGCGCAGACGACCAGCACTCTGAGTGTCATGTCTGAACCTCGGCTCGGAGGCGCTCTTCGGCGAGGTCTAGATAGTCGGCGTCGGTGTCGAAACCGACGTAGTGCCGTCCCGCGTTGGCTGCCGCCACCGCTGTAGTACCGGAGCCGAGAAACGGGTCGAGTATGAGGTCGCCTGTGTAGGTGTACAACTCGATGAGGCGACGCGGCAGAGCAATTGGGAACGGGGCGGGGTGCCCCACCCTGGTAGCGCTTTCCGGCGGGATCTCCCATATGTCGATGGTGGCCTGAAGGAACTCTTCGGTTTCGATCGACGCCTCATGAGGAAGTCCTTCGGCCTTCCGTTTCGCCCTTTTGACCGCGCGATCGAAGCGACCTTTTGAGGCGATGATCACTCTCTCGGTGACATCCCGCAGAACCGGGTTCTGGGGTGACCGATACGAACCCCAAGCACAACTTCCACCCGCACCTTTGGCTTTCTGCCAGATCACCTCACCCCTGAGAAGCATTCCCAGGTCGTCTTGGAGTATGGAGATGATGTCGGCGGAAAGTGAGCGGTACGGCTTTCGTCCCAGATTGGCAACGTTGATGGCCATGCGGCCACCCGGCTCGAGTTTGTGCAGAGATACCGAAAAGACGTCGTGAAGCATCTCGAGATACTCGACGTAGCTCGATGGGGTGTGCCCGGCGGCCATATCGCTCTCGTATTCCTTGCCTGCGAAGTAAGGCGGGGATGTGACCAGCAGAGCAACCGAGCGATCGGCAACCTGGGAATCGGTCATGTCTCTCGCGTCGCCGTGAAACAGCCGATCGAGGACGGAGGCCGCTTCGACCTGCTCGTCCTCGGATATGATCGGTGGGCCGAATCGCTCATAGAACGCAGTGGCGTCGTGTGATTCGCGCTTGCCCGACCCAAACTCCGATGTGGCTGTTGCCAGCCGTTGCCTCGCCATCGAGATGAAGTTACCCCTCCGTTACTGATGTGCCGGGGAATGCGATCGCGACTTCAATGGCACAACACCATGCCCGTCGAGATTCCTGATGATCGCCCACGCCTGACAATCTGGCTTCGCGACGGCTCGGAAGTGCTGCTGAGTCCCCTGAGCGCCGAGGACAGTGGTCTCATCGAGGAGGGCCTCGACCACCTCTCGGTCGAGAGTCGGTACACCCGGTTTGGCCAGGGTGTTGGTCATCTGAGCCACAGCGAATTGGAGTACCTGACCAATGTCGATCAGCGAACTCATGTCGCCTGGGGGGCGGCGGTCGACGGTGAAGTCGCCGGCGTCGGGCGCTACATCTGGATTTCCGGGATTGGTTGTGCCGAGATAGCCATCACCGTCGTCGATGAGTTTCAGCATCGGGGCCTCGGGACATTGCTGTTTGAAGCCCTCGCCGCAATTGCCCGCGCCGACGGCTTGGAGGCGTTCTGTTTTGTGATCGTTCCCGATAACCGACCGGTGAGACAAGCACTGCAACGATTGGACGTCGAGCTCACCGAGTCGGGAGGTCTTCTCGAAGGCAAACTTGCGGTCGCAGATCTACCCACAGGCGTGCATGACGCCGAGATGATCTCGGTGATGGATCAGGTGCGGAGTTAGTCCTCGGCGGCCTCGTCGAGATCGAGTGAAGCCGAGTTGATGCAATACCGCAGACCCGTCGGATTGGGACCGTCGTCGAATACGTGGCCGAGATGCCCGCCACATTTTGCGCAATTGATCTCGGTGCGGACCATTCCGAAGGTTGCGTCGTCTTCCTCTTCGATGTTGTTCGGGTCGAGTGGCTGAAAGAAACTAGGCCATCCCGATTCGGACTCGAACTTGGCATCGCTGGAGAAGAGCTCCTCTCCACACCCGGCGCAGCGATAAGTCCCCTGAGTCTTGGTGTCCCAGTATTCGCCTGTGAAGGCTGTCTCCGTGCTGCCCTGACGCAACACCTGATACTGATTGGATGTCAGCTTGTCCCGCCAGTCTGCTTCGTTGTCGGGCATTTCACTCATGGGCACATCTCATTCACGACCATTCAAACCCAAGTGGGCTTCTAATCGATCAACGAAAGTCCCCTGGGCCTCGCTCAACTTGGTTCTAGCCACCATGGGAGTCATCCATTCAACGCGGTCGATCTCCGGAAAAGAGCGACCATGCATTTGGAACATTCCGGGATCCAGGGCGGTGGGGTCAAAGTCACGGGCAACGGCCCATGCCACGACCACCTTGCGAGAACGGAGAACGGTTTCGCCCAAAGACACCCAGTCACCGGTCGGCGCCGGCCAGCCGGTTTCCTCCTCGAACTCCCTGATCGCTGTTTGCCGGTCATCCTCACCCTTCTCAACCATGCCCTTGACAATCGACCAGGCGCCTCTGTCGCGTCCAGCAAAGAACGGTCCTCCTGGATGGGCGATCATCACCTCCAGGCCACTGTTCATTCGGTACGGAAGAAGACCCGCGGATCTCATGGAAGGTGACATTACGCTGGCCGCGTGACCACTCTGGCCACCTATTCGCCGACCGACCCGGGTTTGACGTCTTTCGACTCGAAGCTGACTCTTGGACAAGCTGAGCCGTTGGGGGTTGGCATGAAGAGGGTCGCTATGGAACAGTTGGAGCTGGGCGCGGGTGGTTTCTTTGACGATGAGGATCAGTTCAGCACGGCCGTTCACGATTCGAGGAAGGCGATCAAGAAGGTTCGGTCGTTGCTCCGTCTCGTCAAGAGCGAGATCACCGACAAGGTCTACACGTATGAGGACAAGTCGCTGCGCAATACGGCGCGTCTCACAAGCGAAATCCGATCTTCGGCGGCGGTTGTCGAGGCGGCCCTGGTAGTCGAGGACCTCTACGGAGAGATGCTTGCCGAGGGCATGTTCGAGGAGATGACTTCTCGTCTCAAACAGCGTCGAGACGTAATCGAGCTTCGTGCATTGGAGGATCCGAACCTGATTGGACGGGTGGTCAGGAACATGGAGCGGGCGTATCACAGGTACTCGGCCTGGCCCACCGACCCCGATGCCCGAAAGGTCTATGGGCTCGGGATCAGGGACAGGTACAAGTCGATCCAGTCGGGCTTGGAGGAAACCTACGGGCGTGGGCGCACCGAGATGGTTACCGCGTATACCCGACCGACAGTGGTCAATTTCCACCGATGGCGCAAGCGCGCCAAGTACCTGCGCTATCAGATGGAGTTTCTGGTGCCGCTCTGGCCCGAGGTCGTGGTGGGCATGGCGGTGACCCTCGATCGGCTCGGGCTCTTTCTGGGTGAAGACCACGATCTGGCCGAGCTTCTGACGCTGATCCACGAACGCCCCGACATCTGCCCCAACCCACGGGAGCGCTCCCTCTTTTCGGCTCTGGTAACTCAGAGACGTGCTGAGTTGCAGTTGGCCGCCGAGATACTGGGACGTCGGATCTACGCCGAGAACCCGGACTCTCTCAGCTCTCGTTTTGGCGAGTATTGGGAGAGTCGGCAATTGGCGCTCGATCTTCCGCTGGACACCGTCGTCGTCTACTAGGAGTCTGCTGCTCAAACTGGAGAGCACAGAGCGGAATCATTGCCGCGGAGTAGGCGTTGTCCCGAGGGCAGGTTCACCAAACTTCGAGGTTTTCAAGATGTCTGATCATGGAAGAGTGCGCACAGAACGTGGCTATAAGCGTGTCCGGGCGATGCTCGGGGGCGAAGTGGTGGTCGACACCACGTCGCCGTTGTTGGTCTGGGAGGTTCCGTACTACCCGACCTACTACTTCCCTGCTGCCGACGTCAAGACCGAGCTGCTGGTCGAGACCGGTGAGACACGGCGAAGCCCGAGTCGGGGCGAGGCCACCCAATATCTGGTCAAGGCCGGCAACAGTGAAGGGACCGCTTACTCCTATCTCGATCCAAAGATTCCCGAGCTAGCCGGCCACTACGCCTTGGTCTGGAAGACGATGGATCACTGGTTTGAGGAAGAGGAGGAAGTCTATGTACACCCGCGTGATCCACATACGCGACTGGACATTCTTCCTTCGAGTCGCCGGGTGAGGATTGAGATCGACGGTGTCACCGTTGCCGACTCGACGAATGCGTCTTTCCTATTCGAGACCGGTCTTCCGGTTCGTTATTACTTGCCGAAGACCGATGTGCGGATGGATCTTCTCACTCCGACCGATCTGGCCACAGCTTGCCCTTACAAAGGCACTGCCCGGTACTGGTCTCTTACGGTCGATGGAGAGAGCCACGACAACGTCGTATGGGGTTACGACGCGCCACTTGCCGAGTCTCAGAAGGTGGCGGGACTTGTTGCGTTTTACAACGAGAAGCTGGACATCTACGTTGATGAGCTGCTTCAGGAGCGCCCCAAGACCATGTTCTCGTAGCTGATCCGCGGGGTGACGGGTGTGTGGCACTCGTCACCCCGCTTTGTCATGGCTAGTAGTTGGTTGGACCCTTGTCCGAACCTGTGTCGGAGGGGCTGGCGTATTTGGTCCACCATTTCTTTGCGGTGTCTATCCCGCCGACACCAAAAGCGATGGCGAGGGCGATCATGGACGAGCCGATCACGATCTTGACGACGTCTTCGGCGAAACTCACCCGGAGGATGTCCAAAGCAAACAACAGTCCAAAGAGGATCACCCCGATGTGGACCACATATGTCAGCCAGGGGACGTTCTGTTCGTCGGCGAAGGGTTTCACCAGACCAGCCACCCAACTGGCGGCGGCGGCAGCGATGATGACAATGGCGGCTGCGATCAGCAGCAGCGGTATCCACGCCAGTAGCCGTATCAGCAGCACTTCGATTGCCAACAGTCCAAGGATCCGGGTTACCACCACCAACAACCCGACCATCAGGTAGGCGTAGACAACGGTGGCGACGATCGACGCCGGTGTCTGGTCACCTTCCTCCAAGGCTTTGGCCACACCGGAACGTTTCCAAATACCGTCCAACGCTTTAGCGTCGAGAACCTTCTGGATTGCTTTGCGTATCAGCCCGATGATCCAACGGCCAACCACCAACACCACCAGGGCTATCCCAAGCAGGATGGCCCACTCGATCACCGTCTCCCCAAA
>JAZFTT010000218.1:0-6691 GCA_036446835.1 Acidimicrobiia bacterium | reverse complement strand
TAACAACGATTACGCCGAGCTGAAGGTCTACGTCACCCACCGATAGGCCGGCCATCTCGCCGAGTCTGACACCGGTGTCGGCGAACAGCCTCACAATGGCCTCGTCGCGGCGGCCCTCAAACGAGGCGCTCTGACAGCTCTTGATGAGAACTCGGAGCTGATCCACCGTGAAGACCGGAACGGGCTTCTCGATCACTCGGGGAGCCTCGATCGCCGCCATAGGATCGGCCGGGATCTCACCCTCGATCGCGGCCCACTTGAAGAACTGCTTCAGCGAGGCATACCGCTGGCGAGCGGTGGCAGAGGCCCGAGTCGCCAGAAAATGGGCGAGGAAGGCCTGGATGTCACTTTTCGCGATCTCGTCGGCTTCGGTAGGTCGGCCCTCGGATTCCAGGTACTCGAGGAGCTGATCGACGGCCAGGCGGTAGCTGTGAATTGTCTTCGGAGAGCGGTTCTTAGCCCTCAAATGAAGCTCAAATGAGTCGAGGAGGGTCTCAATTGGGAGTGTGTCCATTGCCATATTCAGGCCTATTGTTTTCCGCTGTGCCATCGTTGTGCACTGTAGCGGAATGAAAACAACAACGGAGGCAATGGCCGATTTCGCTATATATTGCCTGGCGATTATGAGAACTAAGCTCCGCGGGTAGGACTCGAACCTACAACCAATGGATTAACAGTCCACTGCTCTGCCAATTGAGCTACCGCGGAATGGCACCGACTGGCCAGGAGAGGATACCAACCGACGTTTCGTACTCCGAGTTGCCCATGATCTGCCAATCCACGCAGGTTGTGCCACGATCCCATCAAGACGGAAGGCGGTTTGGTGACCGGAGACATGGGCTGGGTCGAGGTAATCGCATCTCTGTCGCTGGTGGGCGTGGCGATCGCAGTCTCGGTCTGGAAAGGGCTCAGGTTCGAACGCTCGATAGCCTGGGCGTCGTTTCGTGCTGGAATCCAACTGCTCGCCGTTGGGCTCCTCTTCGGCTTCATCTTCGAGTCGGCGCAGGCCCTTATCTGGGCCTGGGCATGGGTGATCGGGATGACAGCTCTCTCGGCAGAAGTCGTAGCAAGACGCACGAGACAAATTCCTCGTCTTCGCCTCTACGCCCTCGGTGCGCTTACAGGCGCCGTAGGTGTGACCCTGGCCCTCCTCTTCGGACTGGGAGTGTTCTCGCTGGCGCCGGTCACTCTCGTGGTGATAGCCGGTATCACGCTGGGCAACACGCTTCCCGCCGCTGTTCAGGCGGCGGACACGGTCACCACGGAGTTCATCGATCATCGGAACCGTGTTGAAGCCCTGCTGGCACTCGGCTTCGATCGCCAGGGAGCCTCCCGGGTTGTAACCAGTTCCGCTGTTCGCAACGCCTTGCTCCCTCAGATCGAGCGAACCAAGGTGATCGGCCTCATCGCTCTTCCAGGCACGATGACCGGCATGCTCCTCGCGGGAGCGGAGCCGGTAAGTGCCGTTCTGGTGCAGTTGGTGATCACCTATCTGGTGCTCGGATCGGTTGGAGTCGCGTCGGCGGTGATTGTGACGATGGTCGCCAGTCGGGCCTTCACCAAGGACCTGCGTCTCGAGGTTTGGGTGACCGACCCGAAATAGTGCCTAGGAGCTTTCGAGAAAGCCCTCGAGCTTGCCCGACTTGTCGGGGTGTCTCAGTTTGGCGAGAGCCTTGGTTTCCAACTGCCGAATTCGTTCTCTGGTCACGTTGAAATGAGAACCAACCTCCTCGAGGGTCCTCATCCGACCGTCGGCAAGGCCGAACCGCATGATCAGAACCTGACGCTCCCGGTCATTGAGCCCTTCGAGAGCCTGAGCCAACTCACCTTGCAGAGACGAGAAGGCAGCAACGTCGGCAGGCTTGTCCGAGTCGACATCCTCGACTAGATCTCCAAGTGTCCCTGCCTCATCTTCACCGACCGGTGTCTCCAGCGATACGGTGTCCAGTGCGATACGGCGGAGCTCCGCCACCCTGGTGACCTCGAGGTCGAGGTCATCGGCCAGCTCATCAACCGTCGGTGCCCGACCGAGAACCTGGGTCAACTCTCTTTGGGTCCGGGTCAGCTTGTTAACCGCATCGAGCACATGAATCGGCATGCGAATCGTCCGGCCCTGATCGGCGATAGCCCGGGAGATTGCTTGACGGATCCACCATGTGGCATAGGTGGAAAACTTGAATCCCCGTCGGTAGTCGAACCGCTCCACGGCCCGCATCAGCCCGACATTGCCCTCTTGGATCAGGTCGAGCAGCGCCATCCCCCTTCCCACGTAACGACGCGCCAGGGCAACCACGAGGCGGAGGTTCGATTGGACCAACTGCTTGTGAGCCGCTTCGCCGATGTCAACCTCGTGGTCCAGGAAGGTTCGATCCTCATCGGCCAGCGGATCATCGCCCTCGAGACGTTCCAGTGCGCGGCGACCAGCTTCCATCTGCATCGCCAACTCCACCTCCTGCTGAGCGGTGAGAAGCGGATACCGACCTATTTCATTCAGATAGAGACGCACCGGATCCGAAACCGAGATCTGGCTGACCTCGATGACCTCCTCGGTCACCGCCGGTCCTTCCTCGACCAGACGGATCCCCTTCAAGCGCAGTTCGTCGGCGACTTTCTCGAAAGCCTCTCCGGGCGCCTCGATATCCTCCAGTTCCTGTTGCACCTCGGCCATCGTCAAGAAGCTTCGGTGGTTGCCTCTCTTGATGAGGGCGCTGGTGACATTGGAGAGTTCTTGGGTCATTCCTCGCCTAACGAGCGTTTCTCCTGCTGTAAGGCTATCAAGTGCCGGAGAGTTTCGGAATGGTGTTCTGATTCACTCTCGAGGGAGCGGAGCTGGCCTTCGATTCCGGCGATCTCGGCATCCAGCCGTCTCCCCCGCACCCTGGTATCCATCTCTGCCCACTCGGGCAACGGGCGACTATCCATGACCAACGACCGCAAGAGCCCCTGAAGATCGGGGTCGGACACCACTGAGATATCGACCGGTGACCCTGGCGCCGTGGTAGCAAGTTCGCCGGAAATCGCCGTGAAGGCAGCGCCAAGCCTCTCGTCATGGAAATCCGAGGGGAAAATCTCACCCATGTCCGGCGGGTTGGTCAGGACCACACGGAGCAATTCGGATTCGGCTCGGTCCAACGGTCGCCTGGGCCGATCCGACCTGGCCGGAACGCCTCGTCCTCGACTCCGGATTGCCTGGTCGACCGTTGTCAGGTCCACACCTATCAGGCGAGCCACAAACCGGCTGTATTCCCGACGAGCGATCTCGTCGTTGACACGGGTCAGTTGTGCCGCGGCCGCGTGAAGAGCCCGGGCACGGCCTTCGGGACCGCTCAAATCGTGCTTGGCCACCTCGTGCTCGATCCGGTGCTCGAGAAGAGGCCGAGCCTCATCGACCGCCTTCAAGAGCTCCTCGTTGCGCCCCTCCTGAACGAGATCCGCGGGGTCGAGGCCATCAGGCATCACCGCTACCCGAAGATCCAGGTCGAGACGGAACGGCGATTTCAGCTCGTCGCTTCGCAAAGCCGCCTTCGCCCCCGCCTCGTCGGAATCGAACGCCAGCACTACCTTCTCGCTGAAACGTCGGAGCAAGTCGAAGTGACTGTCGCCGAGAGCCGTGCCACACGTTGCCACCGCGGTGTCGATCCCCACCTCGTGCATCGCAATGACATCGGTATAACCCTCGACGATCACAGCCTTGCCTTCAGCCGCAATGGTCTTGCGGGCGCGGTCGAGAGCGAAGAGGACATTGGCCTTGTGATACACGATCGACTCGGCAGAGTTCACGTACTTGGCATCAGGATTGTTGGTCGAGTCCCGATCAACGTCGTCAACCAGACGGCCGCCAAACCCGATGGGGTCGCCCCGGACGTCGTGAATCGGAAACATCAGTCGTCCGCGGAACACATCGTACAAACCGTGTCGCCCCCGACGGGCCAGTCCTCCGTCCAGCATCGCTCCATCGCCCACCCCGGCGGTCTTCAGAGTCTTGACGAGGGTATCCCAGTCGACTCCTGCGAAACCCATCTTCCACTCATCGATCATCTCGACGTCATATCCGCGGCCTCGTAGGTAGGCCCGGGCCGGTCCGGCCTCCGCGGACTTCTTCAGCCGTGTGTGATAGACGTCAACAGCCTGTCGGATCGCCTCGACCGCCGCCTCCCTCCGTCCTCGTCTCCGGGCGGTATCGGGATCCTGGACCAGGGTGATACCGGCCTTGCGGGCAAGCATCTCCAGAGCGTCGCGAAAATCAACGCCCTGGGTCTTCTGGACAAAGGAAAAGACGTCTCCGCCCTCACCGCAGCCAAAACAGTGATACAGACCACGAGCCCGATCAACCGACATCGAAGGGGTCTTCTCTTCGTGAAACGGGCATACGGCCATCACCGATCTGCCGGACTTCTTCACTTTGGTCACTTCGGAGACCAACTCAACGAGGTCGGTCGCCTCCCTGACCCGATCGATGTCTCCTCGGTCTGTCATCGCTACCGATCATAAGGATCGCCAGGAGATGCTCAACCGGCCACTGCCACAAAGCTGAGGTTGAGAACGACTTCGTCGCCGACGTCGGCGATCCCAGGGACGCTTGGGATCCCAATGCCAAAGTCTGAGCGCAACACGATTGTTGTCACCGAGCCCTCCATGGTCGAGCCATCCGAGAGGGTCACCTCAACGTCGAAGACGACCTCGTTGCTGACCCCCTTGATCGTGAGGTCTCCTTTGAGGCTGAAGCTCAACACGTCTCCCGGCTGGGCGCTACCGCTCAGCCCCGTCGCCGAGTCGACTTCGAGAGTGATCAACTCGAACTGGTCACTGGCCGAGTTGAGGATGATCGGGCCTCTGATCGCCCGGTCGCGTCTCTCGGAGTCGGTTCTGAAGGTTCTGGCATTGACCACGATCTGAGAGAACTGCACCGTACTCAGGTCAGCCAGGTCAACCTGAACCTGACCGACCACACGGTCGGTCTGGCCGAACACACGGTTCGGAACTCCTCGGAGAATCTCGTCGATCTCGAACCCGGCGATACTCCGCGACGGGTCGATCACAAAGGTCCTTGCGGTGCCGGCGGCCTCTGTGGCGGTCGCGCCGGCAATGGTCGGAGTGGTCAGTTCGGTTGACGGCTCACCCGATCCACCCGCAAACCAGACCCATGCCAGCACTGACCCGGCGAAGGCGAGGGCAAACGCAACGATCCACCCGACAACTGAGCGATTCACGTGACCACCTGTCGAATATTCTGGCTCAGAAATGTCAACCCGCTGTAAAGCTCAGACGAGTTTGGCGCCCAGATAATCCGCGAGCCGGTCCATCGAGACCCGGTCCTGAGCCATGGTGTCACGGTCTCTGACGGTCGCCGCCTGATCCTCGAGCGACTCGAAGTCGATCGTCACACAATACGGCGTGCCGATCTCGTCCTGTCGTCGATAACGACGGCCAATCGATTGGGTGACGTCCAACTCGATCATCCATCTCTTGCGCAACTCGACGGCCACCCTCTCGGCCGGCTCGATCAGCTCGGGCTTCTTCGACAGCGGGAGAACGGCCACCTTGTAGGGAGCAAGCCGGTGATGAAGCTTCATCACCACCCGGGTCTCGTCGTTAACCGTCTCCTCGGTGTAACCGTCGATGAGAAAGGCGAATGTGGTCCTCGTGGCTCCCGCGGCAGGTTCAATCACGTATGGAAAGAACCGCTCGTTGCTCTCCTGATCGAAATAGCGGAGATCCTCACCGGAGTGCTCACTGTGCTGTTTGAGGTCGAAGTCGGTGCGATTGGCGATTCCCTCCAGCTCATCCCACCCCCACGGAAACAGATACTCGATGTCTGCGGTGCTCGATGAATAATGACTGAGCTCCTCAGTCTCGTGATGACGAAGCCTCAGGTTGTGCGGGGTCATCCCCAGATCGGTGTACCACCGGTGTCGGTTGTCGAGCCAGTACTGAAACCATTCAGTGTCCTCACCGGGCCGACAGAAGAACTCCATCTCCATCTGGTCGAATTCTCGGGTCCGAAACACAAACTGGCCTGGCGTGATCTCGTTGCGAAAAGACTTCCCGATCTGGGCGATTCCGAACGGCAGCTTGAGACGGCTGGTGCGTCTCACGTTCTCGAAGTTGATGAAGATCCCCTGCGCCGTCTCCGGGCGCAGATAAACCATGTTCTCCTCCGAGTCGACGGGCCCCGTGTGGGTGCGGAACATCAGGTTGAACTGTCGTGGCTCGGTGAATTCGCCAGTCCTGCCGCAGGTGGGGCAAGTGTCGGGGTCATCGAGTTTGTCGAGGCGGTGGCGGCTGTTGCAGTTACGACACTCAACCATCGGATCGGTGAACACCTCTTCGTGACCGGAGGCCTGCCACACCTGACGGGCCTGCAGCACTGCCGAGTCGAGCCCGACGATGTCGGAGCGCTCCTGAACCATCGATCGCCACCATTCGGCTTTGACGTTGCGCAGCAACTCCACGCCAAGAGGGCCGTAATCGTATGCCGATCGGAGTCCGCCGTAGATCTCCGAGGACTGAAACACGAAGCCCCGCTTCTTTGCGAGGTTGGAGATGGTATCGAGAGTCATATCTGTCATTTGTGGTACCTGACGGTGCCTGACATGTCGCTAGTAGTCAATCTGGTTTCAGCTTGTCTTCGGCGGCTCCGAACCTGCGATCTCTCGACTGGTACTCGATAACGGCGTCAAGGAGACCATGA
>JAZFTT010000217.1:0-6177 GCA_036446835.1 Acidimicrobiia bacterium | reverse complement strand
GCCTCAGGACCTCTCACCTCACCGACGATGATCCGATCGGGGCGGAGCCGGAGCGCCGACCGGAGCAAAGATCGGATGGTGATCTCACCCGTTCCTTCCGCATTGGGAGGGCGGGCTTCGAGACGCACTACGTGGCCGGGGAGAGCCAGTTCAGCCGCATCCTCAATGGTCACCACGCGTTCTGAGGCGGGAATGACAGCGGCGAGAAGATTGAGGAGTGTCGTCTTTCCAGCCCCGGTTCCACCCGAAATGACGATGGTGCGACGTTCGCGAACCGCATCAGACAAGGCGGACACCTCCTCTTCTGTGGCCGAACCTGCCGACACGAGGTCGTCGAGAGACTGGATCCTCTGGGTGAAGCGACGTATCGCCACCAGTGGAACATCGACGGAGGCGGGGGGCAGCATGGCGTGGAGCCGGCTTCCGTCTGGCAGACGGGCGTCAACCATCGGAGCCGATCGATCGATGCGAAGGCCCAACGGGGCGATCGACCGTTCCACCATCGCGATCAGCTCTTCGTCAGACGAGAAGCGAACGTCCGTCAACTCGAGGTCACCACCACGATCGACCCACACTTCGTGAGGGCCGTTCACCAGTACGTCAGTCGTCTCGGGATCGTCCAGAAGAGACTGAATTGGCCCCAATCCGAGCACGGAGCTGACGATCGGGCCCACCGATTCGTCCACTCGCCATGGCGACTCCGATCGCAGAAGCCATCGAGCTTCTGCCTCCACAGTCTCAGGTGCGAGTCTGACGTCTCCAGCAGCAATTGCCCGACTGACACGATCGATCACGCCCACGGCAAACTCCAGACCTGTCGCCAGGCGTCTATCCATCTGCTTCGCGAGGGCATACGGCCGGCGAGCAACTGGCGGATTGTCCTGGCGCGGAGTCGGGGAAGGACCGGACCCGGGCCTGGAGGCCGGGTTCCAGATGCGACCGGCTGCCACACCGCAGCCCCTCGGTCGGAGGGAGCCAGCCAACCCGGATACAAGGGCTCGACCGGAACCGTCGAGCCGGGCCACTCATCTCCGGAGACCCGCACCACCACCGCGGGCCATCGGGCTGCCAATTGCTCGATGATCGCGATGGCGTCGACAGCCGGGATCGGTCCACCCGCGATAACCGCAACACCCTGACGACCCGGACTCAACTCATCGAGCCTGGGGCCTTCTCCAGCCAGGTCGGCAAGAGTCCGGCCCGAAGCGAAACGCAGTCCTCCGGCCATGTCGATGACCAGAGATGTTCCAACCGAGGCTGCAAGCCCCAGTGGCCCCGCAACGGAAAGCACCGGATCCGGTGAACTAACCGCGAGGACCCCAAATCTCCCCATCCCTCCCATGTCACCAAACATATGGGCAGGGCGCATCTGGTACAAGACCCCTGGTGCTCTCCAACAGAAACACGGTCGCATGCTTCAGCGAGGCAGGGGTGCCGCTCGCCAGTAGCCAGGACGAAGGCGCACCCCCTTGCGGTGAGTCGAGGACGAGGACGCCGCGAGCGACGTCACTGTCCGTTGAAACATCAGCGTGTTTCTGGTGGGGGGCACTGTGACTATGGGTTAACTTGAGCACGTGTCCGCAGCCGCGTTCTTTGACCTCGACAAGACGATCATCGCCAAGTCGTCGACACTCGCCTTCACGAAGCCGATGTTCAAGGCCGGACTGCTCAGCGGGTCGACCCTTGCCAAAGCGGGGATAGCCCAGGTCTACTACCAGGCGTTCGGAGCGGACCACGATCAGTTGCAGCGAATCAAGGAGGAGCTATCCAGCCTGACCGAGGGGTGGGACCACGCCGAAGTGAAAGCGCTTGTCGAAGAGACGGTGAATGAGGTTGTGGCCCCGCTGGTCTATGCCGAGGCGCTGGCGATCATCGACGACCACAGGCGCGAAGGGCGCAAAGTGGTAGTCATCTCGGCAAGCCCCGAGGAGATCGTGCGTCCCCTCTGCCACTACCTGGGTATCGAGGACGTCATTGCCACCACATCGGAGATAGACGAGGAAGGCAGATACACGGGGAGAATCGAGAGGTATGCCTACGGGCAAGTGAAGGCCGACGCCATGGACGAGATGGCCGCCGCCGAAGACATCGACCTGAAAGCAAGCTACGCCTACTCGGATTCGATCACCGATCTGCCAATGCTCGACATCGTGGGCCAGCCGGTTGTGGTCAACCCGGACTCCGAGCTGGCAGCTATTGCCGAGGAGCGCGGCTGGGAGGTCCGAAACTTCGAGTCGGCGGTCACTCTGCGAGACAAGCTGGCCTCCAAAGCAGTCCCCGGTGCCGCGGTCGTAACCGGGATCGCCGCCGTTCTCGCCTACTGGGCGCTCAAAGGTCGCAAGGCCTGACTCCGGGGTCAGAGCTGCATCGTTTCCTTCAGATAGGAGGCGCCCCGCTCCATGAGTGCCGCAAAGCCGACGGCATCCTCCGAGTCGACAAGGGATCGCAGTCTCTCCACCGCTTCGGACAGCGCCGAGAGTGATTCGCCCCCATACTCGTTCAGCGATTGGATCTCGAAGTAGAGATGTGGGTTCTCCCCGGCAACCTGGGTGGCCACCGCAAGCTGTTTGTCGAAAGTAGTGCTGGAGAGGTCGGCCAAACGTCCGGCCTTCTCGCCACTCTCGGCAAGGGCTGTCAGAAAGACGATGTTCAGGGCGTGCGACAGGCCCAGGATGTAGGCAATGAGACGATCATGGGAGTCGAGATCCATCTCGACCATCGAAGCCATAGTCGAGGCGAAAAGCTCCCCGGCTTCTGTCGTGGCTTCGGGGACACCCACATCCACCAGAACCACATGACGACCTGAGAGGAGATCGGTCTCGGGGCCAAACATCGGATGAACCGAGGTGACCCGGACCCCGGTTCGAGCCAAACGAAACAGACCCGACCGGAGGGGCGTTTTCAGCGACCCGATGTCGAACACCAGGCCAGGAGGAGGAGCTTCAGCCATTTCGTCGAGGATCTTCCTGGTAGCGGTCAGCGGCGCGGCGATGACGTAGAGATCGAAGATGCTCGGAGCATCGCGCCAGTCGGGAATATCACTGTCAGCGGAACCCGGATCGGCAATCTCGACATGGAAGCCCTGCGATTCGAGAAAGCGGACAAACCATCCACCCATCCGCCCCAATCCGCCGATCACCAACGCACTACGGCCAGTTCCGGCCGAATCAGCCTCGACACGATCCTGCTCCTGTATGACCAACGACGACCTGATCAGCTCGAGCATCAAGCGCTCGGCGAGATCCTCCGAGAGACCAGCACCGGCCGCCATCCGACGGGCACGCTCCACAACCTCCTTCTCGTGGGCGTAGTCACGAATCGGCACTCCTGCGGCCCTTTTCAACGCGCCGAGTCTGGCCGCCAGATCATTGCGACGACCCGACAGGGAAACGATCTCACGATCGATCTCGGCCATCGCCTCTCGAAGGATGAAAAGTTCGTTGCTACTCATCCAAGGAGATTACGACTCAATCCTCACTGGTCGCCAACATCGGCACGATCATCCAGCCCAGGCGCATCCCGATCACTGCCTGGTATAGGTCGAGGGCAGACATCTCGTCGCCCTCGAGTCTTCTGACCACGACCCGATTGAGGGCGAAAGCCTCGACTTCCCAGACCGCCTCGCGATCGAGCGACCCGTCCACAGAACCGTCCTCTGACACTGTTTTGAGGGCATCGCTCACCGGAGAGACCAGCAAGGTCGCCGGGCCGATGTCGGGGGGTATCTCCATCTCGACGGGCTCACCCGTAGGTCGGACGACGATCCAGTCATGATCTTCGCCTGCCAACTCCTTGAGCCGGGGAACCGTGAGCATGGAGCAAAGGTACCCTCGCCCGGATGGCGACAAGAGCAATGGTCGTAGTCGGAGGCGGATCGAGTTCCCGGTTCGGCTCCGACAAGCTGATGACCGATGTCGCCGGCCGGCCTCTCATCGCCCACACCATCGCCGCGGTGAGGGAACACGTCGACATGTGCGTCCTGGTCTGCAGGGCCGATCAACTCGGGCAACTGGAATCGCTCGAACTGGGTGTGTCGATCGTCCCGGGAGGTGCGACCCGAACCGACTCAGAGATGTCAGGACTGACAGCTCTGGGTGGGGCGCATCACCTCATCGGGATCCACGATGGGGCCCGGCCTCTCATCAGTGGTGAATTGATAGAGCGGCTCTTCGTCAAAGCCGAGGCCTTTGGGGCAGCCGTGCCCATTCTGAAGCCCAACACCCTCCTCATTGACCGCAGGCTTCACCGACCCATCGAGAACGCGGTCACCGTTCAGACACCTCAGGTCTTCAGGGGCCCGGCGTTGCTGGCCGCCTATGTTGGCGCGGCCAAGACGGCGTTCGAGGGGTACGACACCGTCGAGGTCGTCCACGAGTTCGGCGATCTCACGATTGCTTCGGTGCCCGGAGACCCCCTCAATATCAAGGTGACCGAACCGGCCGACCTGGAGAAAGTTGCCGAGATCCTCCAAGGACTCTCTCGTAACGAATCTCGGTGACCTGGACTCCGCCGATCTCCTCGAGCCGCAGCGACTTGCCCAGCGTCCACCCCTCTCTCTCATAGAAGGACCGGGCCCTGGTGTTGGACTCCAGGACCCAGAGCAGGGCTTTGTCGAAGCCGGCAGCGCTGAGCTTGCGTTCGGCTTCGACCAGCAGCTCAAAGCCATGGCCTTTCCCCCACTCGCCAGGGTGCACGTAGATGGCAAAGACCTCCCCCCAGCCGTCATCCACCGATTTCCCCAAAAAGGCGAACCCGGTGAGATCTCCATCGTCCTCCGCCACCAAGATGATCGAACCGGACTCGATTTGGTGAGTGAACCAAGAAGTTCGCATCTCGATATCCAACCCGGCGAGAAAGGCGTCCGGGAATATCCCCCGATAGGTGTGCTGCCAGCTGGCGATGTGCAGAGAAGAGAGTTCAGCAGCGTCCGATACCCTCGCGGGCCGGATCATCTCACTCCTCTTCTGTGGAGTCGCCAGCATCAGCGGACTTGTCGCGTCCACCGAGCACCCAGAATGCCAGGGCTGACAAGGAGGCGGCGCCAAGGGCAAGGGCAAGCCACCCGAGCTGTCGCGCTCCGGAACTCAGGCCGCCGTCTTCCTCGGTAGTCGGCGGCACCCCGGGGACATCAGGAGAGAGATCGGCGCCGAGCTCGACCAGCGAAACGGGTCGGGAGAGAGCATCCTCAGCACCCACGGCCTCGAACACCACGATGTAATTCTTAGGCTCGAGCTCGGTACGGATGCCAAACACGCCGCCTCCCCGGTCGAGCAACGGAAGGGCCAACGTCGGATCATCCTCAAACCCCAGATGAGCGACGACTGCCTGAGCCGACACCCTGATCTCGACCTCGATGTCCACCAACATCACTGTGTCTTCGAGGGACTCGACCGTGGCCGATGCGCTTCCGAACGCTCCGCCGAGCTCGACTGCGATCACCAGAGCCAGATACGCCGGTTTCATCGGTCGATCCACTCCCCTCGCTCCACGAGCAGGCTCTTCAGAAGGTCGGGCCGGTCGGTTACCAGACCATCAACGCCGAGGTCGAGCAGTCTCTTCATCTCTTGGGCTTCGTTGACGGTCCAGACATGTACCTGAAGTCCGGCCTCATGTGCCGATCTCAACAGCTTCTCATCGACGACTCGCACTCCTCGAATTTGTGTCGGTAACTGCAAAGCGCTGGCGTCACCACCGCCACCACGACCGACCCGGGAAGCAAGCACCCACATTCGAGAAAGGGCAGGACCTGTCGAAGTTGGCACACGACCGCCGGAAACCTCCCGAAACTCGTCGAGTCGATCGTCTGAGAACCCTCCAACGATAATCCGGTCGTGGATCCCCAGCCTGTCTATGAGGTCGGTAACAGGCCGGGCGAGACCGTCGATCTTGAGATCCACGACCAGGGAAACGTCAGGAAACTCGGTGACGACCTGTTCGAAGCTGGGAATCGCTATTCCCTCACCTCGGAAGGCAAAACCGTCGCGACTCCCGTGTCTGTAGCCGGCATCGAGAGCTCGGATCTCATCAAAGGTATAACCGGAGACCTCTCCCGACCCTTCAGTGGTGCGATCCACCGTGTGGTCGTGCACGCAGACGATCACACCATCGCTGGTGATGTGGAGATCCGTCTCGATGTGGCGGTATCCCATCTCGAAAGCGCCGGAGAAAGACTCCATT
>JAZFTT010000216.1:0-3432 GCA_036446835.1 Acidimicrobiia bacterium | reverse complement strand
AACGACTCCGTCGGGGGCGTTGAACATGCAGGTGAGGAACCAGAGCGCAGCGTCCGGCGGTCCGGTCTGGTCGTCGTCGACCATGAAGTCGTGCACCACCAGCATCCCGCCGGCCGGCAGCGAGCCATAAGCGAGGTCGAGTAGATCGTTGATGGCGCCATCACTTACAGCCCTGAGCAGATACGACATGAGAACAACGTCGTGGCCCTGCGGCCATGCCCCGGCGGTGGCATCGGCCTCGTGGTAGGCAACACGCTCACCGAGGCCCGCCTCGTCCACGAAACTCCGGGCGACACGTAGCGCATTCGGAAAATCCAGGATCGTGGCCCGCAACTCGGGGTTGCGTCGGCACAGCATGATGGTGAACGCGCCGCTGCCGCCGCCGACGTCGAGAAGGTTCTTCTGCGACGAGAGATCGGCGTGCTTCGCCAGGACCGCTGCGGGGCCCAGCGAGCCGGCATGCTGGCCGCGGCTGAAGGTCTCGGCGGGCGCCGGATCACGCATGAGTTCCTCATACTCGCCCCACACCTCTGAGCCGCCGTCGCCCCGGATCAGCGAGGTGAGATCGTCGAACGCCGGATAGATGAACCGGTCGGTCTGGAGCCGGAAATAGTCGCCGAAATAGTTCGGTTTGCCCGGCACCAGATAATCGTTGCAGCCCGGCGCGTTCGCGTAGCCGTCGGTGTCTTTGATCAGCAGCCCCAGGCTGGTGAGCGCCGTGAGCAGCGTCTCGAGCCGGTTGGCCGCCAGGTTCATGTCGGCGGCGAGGTCGAGGAGCGTCCGGGGGCCATCAGAGAGCCGCGCGAAGAGCCCGAGATCGACGGCGGTGAACAGCGCCTTGCTCGCCTTGAAGCCATAAGCGATCCGCGCGATTTCGCGCACGTCACCAACCGCTGCCACCATGTCCACCCCCTGGTTGTCTCCTGCCGGGTAAGCCAGCCCGCGACCCGGTGCTGTGAGGGAATTGTAGTGAGCTTCGCCCAATCGGAAGCGGCGGCCCTCGGCTGTTCACGCGGGCGGAACGTGTCAACCTTTTTGAGACAGGTTGTTCATGGGTTCATTGGGTCGGGGTGTCCTCCCCGGGTTGGTTGATCCACGCCGTCTGCGGGAGTTTCGGCGGCGTGGGTGGTTTGTGAACGAACCTTTCGGGGTGGGCCTGGTAGGCGACGTCGAGCACCTCCGCCCGCTGGGCTTGGATGGCCCGGGCCCGGCCGTAGTGGACGTCGGCGGAGGTGCGGTATCCGATAACGGAGTGGCGATGCTCGTTGTTGTACCACCGAACCAGACCAAGTGGAGGCCGCCACAGCCGAAGTGGTGGCCAAGTTCGGGAGAATCGACTTCGCAGTGGCGAATGCGGCGACCATCAGCATTTCCCGGGTTGTCGACACCGACCCTGCCGATTTCAATCGGATCGTTCGTGTGAACGTAGGAGGGACCTCCCTCACCGCCCAGAGTGTGCTACCCGCTCTGGTTGATAGCGGGGCTATCTGCTGTTCGTCACATCGACTTCGGGGCTTGTTCAGGGGCCTTTCCAGGCCGCATATAACGCCTCCAAAGCAGGAGTCCACCCCCTCGCGAACACGATGCGACAGGAAGTATCAGCGGCGGGGGTAGATGTAGGTGTCATCTATCTCAACGCAGTTGATACGGAACGAGCTCGGTCGGCGCTCGGTCACCCGCTCATGGAACCGCTCTTCTCGACGCGAACCATCAAGCCTGCCCCGGTAGGTGGAGCAGCCGCTGCCATTGTTGAAGCTATCACCCGAAGATCGCGCACGAAGATGTATCCGTGAAAAGGCCCCCTTGGCTTGTACACCCTGCCCGTTGTGCAACGGGTGACCGACCGATTGGTCGCACGCCAACTCCGGCTCTAAGTCCACCCAAACAGTCCCAACATATGCCTGGCACGCACAGAATGAGACTCATGGCAACCACGAAACGGCGCCAAATGCGCTCCGTACCCGGCATTGTGAGCGGTTTCCGAGGTGAGGAGTCGCCCGCCATAAGTGCTTCGGTATGTGCGCGTGTTGGTCGTCATAGGAGGCTGGTGAGTTGCTCGAAGGTGTCGGGGTCTATGTCGACGGTTCCTTTGGCTTGGCATGCGTCTCGTCTGGCGAGGCTTCGGTGGCCGGGAATACGAACCTCAGAACCGTCTAGAGTTTTGGTGGCACGGATACGATCGATCATTTCCTGAGCTGTTTGTCTCATTTGGTCGGGATTACCGATTGTCGCCAGTGAGATGGCAACGAATACGTGACTCCAGTCGTCCTCGTCACCGATCGGCAGCGAGCTTGACCCTGCGAAGACCCCGGTGAGGAGCTGGACCATCATCGATAGGCCTAGTCCCTTGTGGCCACCAAACGGCAGGATTGCGCCTCCGTCGAGTACGGCTTGGGGATCGGTGGTCGGGTTGCCTTGATTGTCTACCGCAACGCCTTGCGGGATCGTTGCTCCTGTCTTGACTGAAGCAATCACTTCCCCGCCCGTTATCGCTGAAGTGGCCATGTCTGCAATGAACGGATATCCAACAGCGGGGATACCAACGGCGAGCGGGTTGGTGCCGAGCATCCGTTCCCTGCCTCCTAACGGTGTGATCAACGACAGAGTGTTGGCGGCAACAAACGCCACCATCTGTTGGCCGGTCAGTTGCTCCACGTAGTAGGTGAGAATCCCTGACGTGGAGTGACTACCGGTTGTTGAGACTACGGCCATCCCGTTCTCAGAGGCGAGCTCTGCTACCAGTCGAGTAGCCAAAGACGCCACCAGAATGCCTGGTCTGCCTGTGATCCGGGCCGCCGAAGGGCCGGTTCTTGTCACAACAGGCGGCCCTCCCGGTTCCTCATCCATTGCCCCATAACTCCCCGGCAGAATCCGAGCAATCCCATGAGAGGGACGGCCGATCAACTCACCAAACAGGACGGAGTCAGCCATCAACTCGGCATCCTCGACCGAATACTTCTGGGCTAGTCGACGGACAATCAGTTCCCGAAGATGAGGAATTTCAACCGTTAACGACATGACCCCGAACCTATACAGATCATCGACACAGATGCAGCCTCCCCAAGACCGGCCAGTCTGCACCAGCCCCACAGACCCGCACGTCACTCACATATGGGCAGGTGCTAGTTAACTGTGCGTTCTCGACGAACTCTGAGGGGGTGAAGGCTATGGCTCGTGTGCGGTACATGGTCAATGACGTGGACGAGGCTGTGCGGTTTTATGTTTCACGTCTCGGCTTTGAACTGAAAGAGCAATACGGACCGGCGATAGCGATCCTGATCCGAGGAGACTTGGAGCTGCTTGTTGCCGGACCAAATACATCAGCCGCACGACCGATGTCCGATGGCGCAACACCTGGTCCAGGAGGTGGCTGGTCCCGGTTCATTCTGGAGGTCGATGACCTCGAATCCTGGGTGACGGAACTCAAAGAGA
>JAZFTT010000215.1:0-3789 GCA_036446835.1 Acidimicrobiia bacterium | reverse complement strand
CGGTTTGCTCAAACACATCGAGAAGCGCTTCGTCACCGGGTCCGAGGGCCGAATAGCAGCCACCGGACCATTCCTCCAAGCCCCAATCGACAGTGGCCGAGTCCCTTCCAAACCTGATCTCCGGAAGAACCTCAGCAAGTCGATCCCTCCACCCGTCTGACACTGCATCGATCGCAGGCTGGGCACCGGCAAACGCCGTAACCACGCTGCGCGCTTTGCCGTTGGCACCGGCACCTGTCCAGCACCACCACTTCGTGTCGCGGTCCTGACGCGCCAGAAGCGGTGGTTCCGACTCAGTCGACACAGCCAATTTGGCAGCCGTACCCATGACAAGACCGTCGAGTGCAGATGTCATCTCAATACTCAGTGGGGGGACGAACCGAATCTTCGAAACAAGTGATAACGGAACCGCCACAACCACGCCGTCTGCGGAAATTCGATCGCTCTGCGTTGTGATCGAGACAACAGCATCATCCGACTCGACACTTTGCACCGGATGATTGGTCCGGACATCGGCCAGTTGGTTTGCCACAGCCACAGCGAGAAGTTGATTACCTCCATCTATGCGTACATAGATTGCTTCCGCTATTCCGAAATCGCCAACGATCTCATGCACTCCAACCTGATCCGCCGAAACGCCGGCAGATGCTTCGACTCTCTGCCTTAGAACCGTGAATGCATCTGACCCGTCATCAAGCCCCTCGAGCAGAACATCGACCGTGAGTTGTGAGCGGTCGGCGACGAAAAGTGATTCGATGGCGTCTGTGACGACACCCGCCACACGTTGGTGCTCGCTGGCCGCAATTGGAGGTGAACCGATGAGGTCTCGTTTGGTAAAGTCGACCCCCACTTCGCTCATGGGCACCTCGAGCTCACGTGCCAGCTCCACCACCCAGCGCTGGTCGCCACTGATCCACTCACCGCCGAGCTCGGCAACCTCTCCATTGCTCAGCGTGATCGAATACACCCGACCTCCAACACGATCACGAGCCTCGAGGACAGTTACGTCGTGATTTGCCTGCGTGAGTCGCAATGCGGCGGTCAAACCGGCCAAGCCGGCACCAATGACAACGACTCGAGTCATTTGAACTACTGCGACGACTTAAGATCGCCGAGAATCTGGGTGGCAGCGAGTCTGGCTGGACCACCCATCACGCACCCGCCGGGATGGGTGCCTGAACCGCATTGGTAGTACCCCGAAATCGGTGTCCGATACTGATTCCAACCGGGTGCCGGTCGGAAGAAAAACATTTGGGGACCTAGGAATTCGCCACCGTAGATATTGCCTTCGGTCAAACCGGTCGTCCGCTCTATATCGAGTGGCGTAACTACCTCACGATGAAGCACCAGGTCGCCAAAGCCTGGGAAGAATCTTTCGATCGTCGCCTGAACCGTATCCCCGAGGTTCTCCCGTTCGGTGTCCCAATCACTCCCCTTCAGCTCGTATGGGGTGTACTGAACGAAATTCGACATCACGTGTTTGCCTGGAGGTGCCATGTCGCGATCAATCGTCGATTGAACACATGCATCGAGGTAGGGGTTTTGTGAGAACCACCCATATTTTGCATCATCGAAAGCTCGCTCCAGGTAGTCGATTGTTGGGCCCATATTGATGAACCCGCGAAACGGATCCTCGCCTCGATCAGCCAATGCCGGAAAGTTGGGAAGCCCATCCAGGGCAAAATTCACTTTGGACGAAGTGCCCTGAAAACGCATCCTCCGAATGGAGTCCACTAAGTCAGTTGGAAGCTCTCTAGGTTCAACGAGCTGCAGGAAAGTTCGCCGAGGGTCAAGAGAACTGACAATGGTGTCGGCCTTGATCTCGGTCCCGTCTACCAGGGCAACCCCTGTCGCTTTGCCGTTGTTCGTGATCACATGCGATACGTCGGTCCCGGTCGAAATCTCGGCGCCAAACCCGACAGCGGCCCGGGCAAGCACCTGGGTGAAACCACCGGTGCCGCCCTTGTGAAAGGACCATGCTCCCTGATCACCGTCGTGTTCTCCAATGGACATGTAGAGCATGACAAGCCCGGATCCCTGAGACCTTGGACCTACCTTTGATCCGATTATTCCGGAACTGGCAATCGCAGCCTTGAGGATCTGACTGTCGAAGTAGTCATCGAGAAAGTCCGCCGCACTTCCGGTGAGAAGACGCATTCCGTTGTGGACTACTCGAGGAGGAAGACTCCGCACATGCTGGGCGAGGGCCGCCATTCGCAACAACTCCTCGGGATCGGTGCTCGTGATGTCGGGAGGAATCGAATCCAGAAGTGGGCGAACTGCTTGAACCACCATCGCCATGTCATGGGAAAATTGCTCAAAGGCGTCAGCGTCGTGTTTGGAGTGCCTTCTTATCTCGGCGATGTTCTCTTGTTCGTCCTGTCCGAGGAGGAGATAGTCACCATTCTCCATCGGAGTGAGATTCGACTCCATGAGGAGCGGCATGAACCCGTACTTCACCAACTCGAGTTCTTGGACGATCTGCGGTCGGAGTTGGCTGAGTGCATAGGAGAACGTGGTGAACTGAAAGCCCGGGTAGAGCTCCTCGGTGATCGCAGCGCCCCCCACGATGTCGCGTCGCTCGAGGATCAAAGTTCGGAGCCCGGCCTTGGCCAAATATGCCCCGTTGACAAGGCCGTTGTGACCACCACCGACAACTATCGCGTCGTAGGTCTTCTCCATTGTCATCTCAGATCCTCACGTCTTTTTGTGGGCCGGGTCATAAAAGGGCATCTTGGTGACCACAGCCTTGATGTAGTGGAGCACATGATCGATCGTCACCTCAAAGTCGACTTCACTGCCCAAGTCAGAGAACTCCGGTAAGACCTGGGCGATCGCAATGTGGCGTTGCGCCATTGGCGAATACATGAAGCTGGTGGCGAAACCTGCTCGCTCCTGGTTCCTGTCGAATAGGGGTATCTCTTCGACCAATGGTGTGTGGTCCTTTGGCGGCACATGACCAGCCTGTGTGTAATGGTCATCCCACTCCTCCCAATCAATGGTCAAACCGACAAGACGTCTTCGGGAAGCCCCGTCCAGTTCCCGCTGGATCGCCGCTCGACCGATGAACGGACGCTGGTCTTTGGCCATGTCTCTGAACATCCACTGGAGTCCGAGCTCGCCCGGCGTTGAACTTGCACCATCGGTCCACGCGTATCGACTCGATCCGAAGTCGGCGCCAATCAACAGCAGACCTGCTTCGAGTCTTGTCATGACAAGTGCTGTCTCCCCAAAGGGCATCAACCCGTGGTCTTCGCCGGCCTCGAACAGAGTGTCCCATACGTCAAGTGCGTCCTCGGGCTCAACCCAAAGTTCGTAGCCGAGATCCCCGGTAAAGCCCGTACGGGAAACCGTAATAGGCGAGCCATCGAATTTGGTCTCGGCGACGTCGAACGGGCGGAGCTCGGCGATGTCGGGAGCGATAGCCGAGAGAATCGCTTTGGACCGAGGTCCCTGAACGGCCAGAGAAGCCACATCTTCGGAAACGTCATCGACCTGCACCAACGCACTCCCTATGAGAACCTGGAGGTACGCAGCATTCGGCTCGGCGGCGGTGAGCATGAATTCGGTTTCGGAAATACGAAAGAGCATCCCGTCTTCTATGACATAGCCATCGTCGTCACACCAGATCGTGTATTGGGCGTTACCTGGCTGGCATGTCCGAACGTCGCGTGCGAGAACTCCGGCTAGAAAGGATTCCGCGTCTCTGCCGTGGATCCGATATTTGTACAACGGCGACGTGTCGTAAACACCAGCGGCGGTTCGGACGGCAAAGTACTCCAGCTTTTC
>JAZFTT010000214.1:0-3633 GCA_036446835.1 Acidimicrobiia bacterium | reverse complement strand
CTGATCGAGCCTCATGAGCAGAGTCTCATTGCGGATCCCCGGGATCCTCACGTTGAGATGATGAGACGACCGCCCGAAGCGTGGCGTGTTGAGCACAACATCGTCTATGCCGGCGCCGAGTCTCTTCTCGAAGTCGTCCCGAATCCGGCCGATTTGCGACCGGAACCTCTCGCGATCCGCCACAGCCAGCTCCATTGCGCGGGCGAGACCGACTGCGCCGGCCACGTCGTGAGTTCCGGACCGGCGCCCGAGTTCCTGACCTCCGCCGTGGAGAACAGGCTCGAGCATGATCCCGTCACGAACATAGAGAAGACCGGTGCCCTTGGGTCCCCCCAACTTATGGGCGGTGATCGTCATCATGTCGACGTTGAGAGCACCAACATCGATGTCCTCGGATGCAAAACCCTGAACTGCGTCGGTGTGGACGTATATATCGGAATCCGAGCGTTTGACAGCCTCGACGACGGCGCCGACATCCTGAATCAACCCGGTCTCGTTGTTGACCAGCATTACCGAGACGACAGCTGTGTTCGGGTCGGTGGCGTCGACCACGGCATCGGAATCGACGAATCCTTCGTCGTCGACATCCACGAGGACGGTCGGAGAGCCCGACCGGCGCAGAAAGTCGACGGTCTCGAGGATGGCTTCGTGCTCGGTGGCGACGGCGACCACACCTGAGCGATCCCGCGGGCTCCAAAACGCCCCCTTGAGGGCGAGGTTGTCCGACTCGGTGCCGCCCGATGTGAAGATGATTTCCATTGGTCTCGCGCCCAGCATCGCCGCAACTCGCTCTCGCGCCTCCTCCAGGGCGTTCTTGGCCTGACGCGAGACGTCGTGCACACCCGAGGAGTTGCCGAAGACGCTAGAGGCATACGGCGCCATGGCCTCCCAGACTTCGGGACGCATCGGCGTTGTGGCAGCGTGATCGAGATAGATCATTGAAGCCCCCAATTGTGCCAGGATGCGGCGCTAGAGCGAGTCCGGAACCGCTCCGACTCAGCTCCCTATGAAGTGCGCCTCACGCTTCTCGATGAAGGCGTTGACTCCTTCGACAGCGTCGTCGGTCGTGAGCGAGATCCCGAATGCTGCCTGTTCGACTGCCAATGCGTCTTCCAGGGGCAAGCCGCGGCCATCGGCCAGCGCTCGTTTGGCGGCGGCCAAGGCAGCGGTCGGCCCGGTAGCCCAATCGGCAGCATCGGAAAGGGCCAGATCGAGCAACTCGTCCGATGGCGCCACCTTGTCGGCGTAGCCGATGGCCAAACCTTCTTTGGCACCCACTTGGCGACCGGTGTAGATGAGTTCCTTGGCCTTTTGGAATCCGATGACACGCTGAAGTCGTTGGGTTCCCCCGGCGCCGGGAATGATGCCGAGAAGGATCTCGGGCTGACCAATCTTGGCGTCGTCGGCCATGTACCTGAAGTCGCATCCCAGAGACAACTCACAACCTCCCCCCAGGGCGTAACCGTGGACCGCTGCGATCGTCGGCTTGGCCAGGTTCTCCAGAATCCGAATCGCTTCCAGGAGAGTCGAAGCCGTCATCTCCTTGCCCCCCGAGTCGAACGTCTTCTTGAAATCGTTGATATCGGCGCCGGCGGCGAAGTGGGGTTGGCCGGTGACGACAACGGCGCGAATCGACGGGTCCTCGCATTGCACAAAGGCGCTCATCAACTCCTGTGCGAACACCTCCGACAGGGCGTTCATCGGTGGGCGATCCATCCGGACAAGGGCGACCGCGCCGTCAACACTCACATATACGTGCTCCATGACCTCGACGTTAGACAGACGGCGATGATGAGCCAGCGGGTGCGGCCGGTGATAACTACGGTTGCCCTGATGAAATGGCGTGCCCTGATCGTGTTGAGCGCAGCCCAGTTTCTGATGGTTCTCGATCAGGCGGTGATGAACGTTTCGATAAGTCAGTTGGTCGAGGACTTCGACACGACGGTGACGGTGATCCAGGGGGTGATCACCTTCTACGCCCTGACAATGGCGGCGCTGATGATCACCGGCGGCAAACTCGGCGATCGCTGGGGCCGGCGACGGGCCTTCTCAATTGGTCTGCTGATCTACGCCGCGGGCTCCGCACTGACCGCCGTTTCGTGGAGCATTCCATCGCTTCTGGTGGGCTGGTCGATCCTGGAGGGGATTGGGGCCGCCCTGGTGCTACCCGCCCTGGTGGCGCTGATTGCAGGCAGCTACAAGGGGGCCGACAGGGCCGTCGCCTATGGAGTGATCGGCGGGGTGGCGGGAGCGGGGATAGCCGTCGGACCCATCCTGGGCGGTTGGGTAACGACCAACTTCACATGGCGATATGTGTTTGTCGGCGAGGTCATCCTCGCCGTACTGATCGTCC
The DNA here is from genome assembly GCA_036446835.1 of Acidimicrobiia bacterium. Lineage (GTDB taxonomy): Bacteria > Actinomycetota > Acidimicrobiia > Spongiisociales > ZC4RG35 > SZUA-217. Next base: position 1,280 of record JAZFTT010000214.1, on the reverse strand, counting down.
TTGCCGTTGGCTGGATCGTCGAGGGTGCCCGTCCCAAACCGATCCCGGAGATCGATTGGGTTGGATCTGCTCTCACGGCTCTCGGACTGGGCCTGTTCGTCTACGGGATTCTCCAGGCAAGTGAATGGGGCTGGATCGCCAACGCCAACTCACCCATCGCACCTTTCGGGCTGTCCCTAACGCCGTTCGTGGTCGCTGCCGGGCTGGTCATCCTCGGCTTGTTCAAACGGTGGACCGAGCGAAGAGTGAGTCTCGGGCTCGATCCTCTGATCCGAATGGGTTTGTTCGAGATCCGACCGCTCAAAGCCGGTCTCCAGATGTTCTTCGCTCAGAACCTCATCCTCATGGGCGTCTTCTTCTCGATACCCCTTTACCTCCAGGTCGTCCAGGGCCTAGATGCGCTGGACACCGGGCTTCGTATGCTCCCGATCTCGGTGACGATGTTTCTCATGTCGTTCATCGGCGCCCGGATGAGCCAGAACTCGACACCACGACGGATTGTGCGCATGGGATTGTGGATTCTGTTCGCATCAATTCTGATCCTCGCCGGAACAATCCAGCCTGAGCTCGAAGGCGGGACTTTTGCCTTCGCCATGGCACTGCTTGGTGTCGGCATGGGGCTCCTCGCCAGCCAGCTCGGGAACGTGATCCAGTCGTCCGTCGGCGCCAAGGACCGGGGCGAGGCGGGGGGACTTCAGTACACCGCCCAGCAACTTGGCTCCGCGATGGGAACGGCCTTCATCGGAGCGATAGTCATCAGTGCTTTGGCGACGGTGTTCGTGAATCAGATATCCAACGATCCGAGAGTCTCCGACGAAGTCAGCGCCGAGATCGGTGTCGCATTGAGCGGCTCGGTCCAATTTGCCAGCAGCGACGACCTCAAGGCCGCCCTGGCGGAAACCTCATTGGCTCCCGCCGAGGCCGAAGCCATCGTTGATGCATACGAGGACGGTCAGCTGACCGCTCTGCGCATGGGTCTGATGGTTGCCGCCGCCATCGTGATCGGAGCGCTCTTTGTGGCACGGAAGATCCCGGACATGTCATTCGAGGAGATGGCCGCGGCGCAGGAGGACGACGAGCCGGTGCCGGTCTAGAAGAGTTGGAAGCCAGAACAACAGGGGTACACTCCGGAACGGGGTTGAACCAGAGGTCGAGAATATCCCTTGTCGTCGAGAGGAAGGTCTTACTCCGCGTCTTCGTGGGGCCCGGGTTCGGTTCCTCTCCCCTCCCCCACCCACCGGCCCGGGTCCCGCGACCCTCTGCCAGAAAACCCGCAGACT
>JAZFTT010000213.1:0-4347 GCA_036446835.1 Acidimicrobiia bacterium | reverse complement strand
TGTCACGATCGGTTTCATCGTTATCAACCTGCTGGTGTTCTTTGTGATCCAGGCTCAGCAGACCCAGGCCGAGCAGGAGGAGTTCCTCTACCGGAGGGCGGCGATCGGTTGCGAGATCACAACGCTTCAACCGCTGAGCGCGGAAGAGATCATCACCGGCACATGTCTCTCCGGGTCCGAGACTCCTGTGTTCCCGGAGAAGATCCCATTTCTCTCCATGCTGACGTCGATGTTTCTTCATGGAAGTGTCGGCCACGTCCTCTTCAACATGTGGTTCCTCTGGATCTTCGGCAACAATGTCGAAGAAGCATTCGGGCGACTTCGCTACATCCTCATGTACATCGTCGGGGGAGTGGCTGCCACCATGGCCTTTGTCGCGGTGAACCCCGATTCGACCATTCCCCTTGTGGGCGCGTCAGGTGCAATCGCCGCAGTTCTCGGCTCCTACGCCGTTCTATTCCCGGGCCATCGGGTGCTGTCGCTGTTGGGCTGGTTCGTCGTGCCGGTCCCGGCGGCGTTGTTTCTCGGACTCTGGTTCTTCGCGCAGTTCGGTCTGGGTGGCACGAATGTGGCCTGGGAGGCGCACGCAGGAGGCTTTGCGTTTGGGTTTGCCCTGACCCTCCTGTTCAGACGACGTCTGCTTCGAAGGGTGAGTCTCGGCCGATAACGGGCTACTTGCTCTGACGGGCCCACGCCGCCGAGAGTCGACTCCGCTATTCCCCACCTCGCTTAGTTCCGATACTCTCGGGGTTCGTGAAGGGCGAACCCCAGGAGAAGTTGGTTGATCGTCTCATCCGAGAGGCCATGGAATCCGGTGAGTTCGATGATCTCCCAGGTGCGGGCAAGCCGATCTCCGGTGCCGGCACGACCGATGACGCGTATTGGTGGTTTCGAGCCTGGGTGAAGCGAAACCAGATAGACCCCAACCGGCCTCAGAGCGAGTCCTCAGAGTCTGAGTAGCGATCAGCGTCGTGCTCGAGCCACCCATGTTTGATGGCCCGACGGGTCAATCCGGCTAGCGTTCCGGCCCCCCAATGTCGCTAATCCCAATCCCGTGATCCTTCGGTCACCGCAGGAATGAGTTGATGCCGGCCCAACTCCAGCGCCACCTCGGTCTCTACGCAGTGTTCGCCGTGTCGATCGGAGCGATGATCGGGTCTGGCATATTCGTTCTACCCGGTCTTGCTTTCGAGGTAGGTGGCTCCAGTATGATCCTTGCCTACCTGCTGGCCGGCGTGATCGTGTTTCCTGCCGCCCTGGCTCAGTCAGAAATGGCGACAGCCATGCCCCGCGCCGGGGGTGCCTATCTCTACATCGACATGGCGATGGGACCTCTAATGGGAACCATCGCCGGGCTTGGCGTCTGGCTCTCTCTTGTTTTCAAGGCTGCGTTTGCTCTCGACGGACTCGGTCTCTACCTGGGGTTGTTCGCCGACGTCGACGAGCTGACTCTGGGACTGTTGATCGGTGTCGGGCTGCTGGTGATCAACCTCGTCGGCATCAAGGAGTCGGGGAGTGTCCAAGCGGTTCTTGTCACGGTCGTCTTCGTTGTCTTACTCATATTCATCGGGGGTGGAGCAACCTTTGTCGACAGCGCCAACTACCACCCATTCTTTCCCTTCGGTGTGGACGGTCTCTTCGCCACCGCAGCCCTGGTCTTTGTTTCTTATGCCGGTGTGACCAACGTGGCCAGTGTTGCCGAGGAGGTGTCCAATCCTGCGAGAAGCCTTCCGGTGGCGATCATCGCTTCTCTATTGGTGATGATGTTTGTCTATCCCGCGGTTACTTATGTGATGGTCGGGGTGACTCCACCGGAGCTTCTTTCCGGCAACCTGACGCCTTTTGCGACGGCGACCGAGCAGCTTTTCCCCAGCTGGATGGTGACTGTTGTCGCTGTCATCGGTGTTGTCGCCCTGGCCTCGATGGCCAACGCCGGACTACTCGCCTCTTCGCGATACCCGTTCGCAATGGCCCGCCGCCGGCTGGCCCCTCCCGTATTCACGAAGGTGGGGGCCCGATCAGGTACTCCGACGTGGTCGCTGATACTCACCGGAGGTCTACTGCTTGCCCTTGTCGCCTTTCTGCCGGTCTTCGAGCTGGCCAAGTTGGCGTCTGCGTTTCTGGCCTTGGTCCTGGCGATGATCTGTCTCGCCCAGATCGCATTTCGCAGTTCGAAGTTGTGGTGGTATCGACCCAAGTTCCACGCCCCCGGATATCCCTTCGTGCCATTGATAGGAGTTGGTGGATGTCTGCTTCTGATCACTCAATTGGGCGCCGATGCCATCCTGGGAGCCCTAGGGATCATCGTTGGCGGTGTGGTCTGGTATCAGGTGTATGGACGGTCCCGAGCGATCAAAGAGAATGCCTTTAGAGAGAGTATTCGTCAACAGGGCATGACGCGACTTCTGCAATTGACCGAGGAAGCACTTGCCGACGACGAAAGACGTGTCACTGTCATCTCAGGCAAGGAAGGCCGTGACTCGGCACTGCTTCGGATCGGCCGTCCCCTCGCTGGTTCAAACCGTGATTCAGTCAATTATCTCCACCCGGGAGATGGCTTGGCTGAGAAGATCGGTGAGTACGACCCTGACGTAATCGTCGGTTCTGCCGCGAGGGGGGAGAAGCACGGAGACGATCTCCCCGCCGACCGAGACGTGGCTTTGCTCACTGGGAGCGATCTCGGGGAGATCGAGCGCATTGCCGTTCTCGGCTCCGGCGGCCCTTACGACGTTCTGAAGATTTGTCTTGCCGCCAAGATCGCGGAAGAAGAGGGCGCTTCGATCCGTTTCGTCCATGTTCTCGATCCGACCGCTTCCCGCGCTCAGGTTCGGTCGTTGGAGAACTTCCACGAGGATCTTGGCGAGCTGTGTGGTGTGCCCACGGAGTCGATGGTCATCGAGTCCGAGGATCTGCTTGCAGCCCTGACGTCCGCGGTGGATGACACGGATCTCGCAATCATCGGAGCTCCTCAGGGAAGACACTTCTTCACTGATCTGATCGATCGCATCGTGGAGCGGGTGCCGGCGCCGGTGTTGCTGGTCCGTGTCGCCGAGAAAGACGAGCCGACAACCATTCGCAACGTCTTCCATCGTTTCGTGACGAACAGGCTCGGGAAGTAGCACGTCGTTGGATCGGCAAGCAGACATGTGGCGATCCGGCTGACTTCGCCGATGGGAGGTAGGCCATGTCGAAACTGTCAGAGTTCAATATCGAAGAGGCGGCTCCTCACGTCTTCCGTCTGGGGACCGGTTTTGTTGGCTTCTATCTGATCGCGGAAGGTGGTCGCTACACCCTCGTCGACTCCGGCCTACCTGGATATTGGAACCATTTGGAGGAGTTCCTGGCGGGCCGCGGCTCGACTATCGACGACATCGAGGCGCAAATTCTCACCCACCACCACATCGATCATCGGGGCAATACCGAGCGGATCAGGGAAGAGTCGGGCGGTCCGGTGTATATCCACGAAACTGACAGGCTTTTCCTGGACAGCGTCCCGCCACCACCGAAGGCCCCGATCTGGAAACCTGCTGTCTTCATGTACCTTGCTCACCTCATCCGACACGGGGCGATGACGGTCGCCCCGGTGGTCGATGTCTCGACCTATGTAGATGGTGAAACACTGGTGGTGCCCGGCCGGCCTCATGTCATCCATGTCTCCGGTCACACCATGGGCCACAGTTGCGTATATCTCAAGGACAAGAAGGCTCTTGTCACCGGCGATGCCATGGCGGGCATGGACGCTGTCACGGGTGAGATCGGCCCGAGACTGGCACCGTCCTTCGTCAACGATAACAGCGAGATGGCCCTCGAATCCCTCAGTCGTCTCGAGGGTCTCGACGTCAACAAGATGCTGACCATCATGGCCCCAATTTCTATGGACCGATTGTCGAAGCAGTGCGGCTTGCCCGGGAGGTTGGGATTCAGTGACCGGTCAGGTGGGTTTTAGCTGCTTGCCTCTAGCTTTTCCTGATCGACTGTTCTGGCAAATATGTCACGATCGATCTCATCCGTCATGTCATCCAGAAACATGAAGCTGACATTTCGACACGACTCGCAGACGATTCGCTCGATACCGGCTGAGATGATGGCGACGGTCTTGGAGTGTGCGCAGTTTGTTCGATTGGGTATAGCTCTTGTTCCCAAAAGGGTCATGATGCCTCCCGTGGCATTGTCTGAAGATACTGTGAGAGGCTCACCCATGAGTGCGGACCTGTCCATGAGCCACCCGACCCAGGACTATCGACCCATACCCGGAATCCCCGGCGATCCAAAGGTGTTCTGATCGTCATGGACTTTGCAGAGCTTCTCGAGTTCCGGCGGGAGAAGGACCAGTTCTTGGCTTCCAGC
>JAZFTT010000212.1:0-8246 GCA_036446835.1 Acidimicrobiia bacterium | reverse complement strand
ATGCTGACCAACGGCGCATGGCTCTTTGTCCTCGCCGGGGTGGCTCTCGCCGCCACTTCAGTGCGAGCAGCCAGGGTCCCGACCATCACCCGACTCGGTGTGGTGGCGGCCAACCTCGTCGCGATCCCGCTCATCGCCCAGTTCATCTAAACCTCGTCGATGCCCGATAAGGGCGCCGGACGTCATCAACGGCCACCGGTTAACGGTGGCCGTTGATGTTGGCAAGCACTCCAAATCGCTTCCTTTAGTCCATCTGGATATAGTCGTGGGCTGTCAACGACGACCTCGGTCCCGTCGACTACTCACACTCTCTAGTTGGAGGTTCAATGCCGCTTCTCGACCTGTTCTGGTCCATGCTCTGGTTCTTTATGTTCTTCGTGTGGATCTGGCTGCTGATCACGATCTTTGCCGACATCTTCCGCAGCGAAATCTCCGGCTTTGGCAAGGCGGGCTGGATCCTCTTCGTGATAGTCCTTCCCTTCCTCGGAGTCCTGATATATCTGATCGCCAACGGCGACAAGATGCAGGAGCGCTCCGTGAAGCAGGCCTCCGACATGGCGAACGCACAGCGCGAGTACATCCAGTCGGTTGCCGGTGATAGCTCATCGGCCGCTGACGAGATCGGAAAGCTCGCTTCGCTGAAGGACTCTGGCGCCATCTCCGACGCAGAGTTCCAGGCGCAGAAGGCCAAGCTTCTCGCGTAGCCTGAATCCACACCAATTGGAGAGACCCCCATCGATGATGGGGGTCTCTTCTTCTTGCAGCCAACACTGCGTTAGTCGTCCACCGCAAATTCGAAAGTGGTGGTTGGAACCCACTTGACTGAGACGCCAACCGGCTTGCCGAACTCCTCTTCGAAAGCCGTCGCCAGATCGTCGATTTGGGGCGGTTCCTCGGAGCCTTCAACGATGATGACGAACTCATCACCGGAATACTCAGAACGTATGACCCGAAGGTCCGAGTTGCCCAACCATTCCGCCACGATGCTCTCCGCAGCGGCAACGCCTGCAGTCTGTTTCTGAAAGGTATCCGCGCTCGCCCCAAGAGTCGCGATTACCGCGATCGCCAACACTGCCACCATCCCCAAGCTTTTCTTGACCCAACTTTTGTTCTCGAACAGTCGGAGCACCGGAACAACTCCGGTGAGAATGAAAACAGCGCCTCCGACGAGGATGATGGCGACGAGGTTTGTAATGAAGAGCAAGAGGGCACCGGACGCCGCCGACCACTCGGCCTGCGAAATCATCAGACCTACCACAGACAAAGGGGGCACCAGGGCGATCGCTACTGCAACACCGGGTAGGGAATCCGAAACGTCAGGTCTCGATAATGCGAAAGCGCCGGCACCTCCAGCCGCGATAGCTATCGCCAGGTCAACGACTGTGGGACCTATCCGTGAGGCTACCTGTGAGTTGGCAACGGTGGAGATCTCCGGTCCGTACATCCAACCGAAGAGAACGCTGAGACCTATGGCAAACAGGATGCCTCCCAGCGCCACTCCGCCAGACATGGCTGCTCGACGCGGCCAACCCATGACCATGGCAAGAGATGTCCCCATCAGCGGGGTCATCAGCGGAGCAACTAGCATCGCACCGATTACTACAGCTGTTGAGTCGGCAATAATGCCAAAGGCGGCTATCCCGGTGGCGAATCCCATGAGGGTGAAAAATCTCGAGAGCCGGCGCGGTCCAATATCCCCCTCGTAGAAGAGTTTGTCGTAGAGCTGACGCCGATCGTCGGCCGTGTTCGGTCTTCCTTGGATCCACGCCAGGAGTGTCTCCCAAACCCCACCGGGTTCAATCGTCCGATCATCGAGTCGGATATTCGTGACGAGCGTGAGCACCCCTGCCACAAACCAATAAGTGGCAAGGAATAGAATTGCTAATCCAAGGATGGAGGTGGGCGAGACCACCAGGGCGGCCCCAATGGCCAGGTAGAAGAAGGCACCAAGCAGGGGCTCGAGCAGAGAGCCGCTCTCCCGGGCTCGAAACGCCCGATAGCCGTTGACGAAGCCCAGAACTATCAAAGTGACGCCGCCGGCCCGGCCGAGGTTCTCGCCGGTGAAGTTGGGGATGAGAACAAGCCCAACGGCGGCTACAACCAGAAAGAGGACTCGAGCGATATCCCAACCTGTTCGCGACTCGGAGCGACGAAGCTCGATAACTCCGCCGACAGCCCACGCAACCAGAATTACCGAAATGAGGAAGGCGAGCCTTTTTGGTGAGGTGCTAGGGGCGCGGAGCACCATGACCGACACCACAATCGCCGCCATTCCACGCAAGGAATCCGCCGTGAGCAGTTGTGACAGATCGAAACCCGCGCCCTCTGGAAGAAGAGGCCCTTCGTAGTCCTGGAACTCCTCTGCCTGGAGCTCCACAGCCGGACGGTCGGGGGATTGTGTGTCCCGGCTCACTGCAGCTCCTCCGCCGCCAATCGCCCGTCTCTGATCTCGGTCACAAAGGCCTCATAGTCCAAGTCGTTCTGACGAGCGTACCTAACCGCAAATTCACCAATGGCACGTTCGAAGTTGGAACTTGATCCAAGGTAGGCAGCGATCGCGGCCGGGTCTCCCGAGACTGCATGGGCTCTCGCCAGCGTCCAACCGCACACCCTCGCGTAGCGACCCATTCCCTCGCCATCCGCATCGGCGAAAGGTATCGAGGCTTTCCAATCCTTCAATTGGCGCCAGTAGTAGTGGCTACCCGTATATGTGCCTTCACTCCAACCCAGGAAGATGTCGCTCGCCGCTTGCATGAGTCGCTGGCCCTCAACCACCCTCTGACCGCTCAACGAATACCGGCTTGGCGCCAGGTGTTCCTCGAGAACCGACCTGCCGGCCTCCTTCACCTGTAGAAGCAGGATGTCTTCTTGCCCTCTCCCAACAAGAAGGGCAACGAAACAACGTGTCCCCACGCTTCCCACTCCAACGACCTTGAGAGCGAGATCCACCACCTGGTACCGATCGAGCAGATGCCCTGTCTCATCACTGAGACTGCGGCGATAGCTGGCAAAGCTCTCGATGATCGCCTTCTCGACCTGCTCGTCGGCAACGCTGACAGGCATGCTGCGGAGTGGAACCAGGAGCGGCGGCTCACTTCGGAGCCTGAGTCGTCCACTCTCGTGCTCGACCAGCTTCCTGGCCGCCCGGAGATGATCTTTCTTCTTGGCTCCGCGCACAAACTTCTCCAATTGCCTTCGCCGTTTCTTCTTGACGTCCTCCTGCTGGGCGTGGTCTGCAAGATCGCCAAGGGAGAATCGGCTGTACCAGGTCTCCAACCAGCCTCTCCCCGCGAACTTCTGCATGACTTCTCTGTACGAGCGGACGGAGTCCTCGGCCAAGTCTCTTCCGTCATCCTCATCAAATCCCAGATTCTTCGCAGCAATTACAAAGGACGCTGCGAGCCTCTTGACATCCCATTCCCAAGGCCCGGGAAGCGTCTCGTCAAAGTCGTTGAGGTCGAAGACGAGATCCCGCTCTGGCGAAGCGAACACGCCGAAGTTGGAGAGATGGGCATCTCCGCACAACTGGACCTCAAGGCCTGTGGTTGGGGTGTCGGCGAGGTCGTGAGCCATGATCAGGGCGGCTCCCCGATAGAACGCTAATGGCGACTCGGCCATCCTCACCCTTCGAACCGGGGCCAGATGGGACAGACGATCTGCGGTTTGGCCTTCGATCAGGGCAACGGGGTCCGGTCTGGCTGAGGATGGGGTCCAACCTCCGTGACTTCCGCGTGGAACCTCCTTACGAAGGGATCGCCCATCCTGGCCGGGAGCCGTTTGATCTGGAGGAGGAGCCATGGCGAGCCAGTGTGGCACGCGCGAGAGGTCGACTCGTTGGGTTCATCGGGTGGGAACGCCGGCCATCTGACGACTGGCAGCAATTCGGGAGTAGACAGCCATGGTCATGTTGATACCCGCGTGGACGGCCACCGGAGCCCAGATGGAGCCGGTCTCCACTCGAAGCCAAACAAGAACTGCTCCGACAAGTGAGGTTGCCAACACGGTGATTCCGACGTGAAGGGCATTTCGCCGCCAATCCTTAGCGGTGGCGCGTGCCTGATCGAGACCGGGCCCCACATGCCACAAGCCAAAGAGAAGGGCACCGCCGATCAGGGCTACCGACGGTGGGTAAAGCGCAATTAGCGCTGCATGGAGAACACCCCTGAAGAACGCCTCCTCGATGAGAGCAGTCATAACAGGGATCCGTACCGCGATCTGCATGAAAGCCTGACGAGAGCTCAAGGAGGCCAGTCGCGGATCGGCCAGTTGTGGTCGAAGCTCAGGGCTCCTCAGCATGTACCCGCCGATGGCAGACATCCCCAGGACCGTGGCAACAGCCCACGCTGCTACAACCGCCATGTCGGGAGCTCCGAGACCGACTGACTCGAAACCGAAGATCCAGCCGGCTCCAAGCGTCAAGACGGCTCCGACCACACCGGTGAGAACGGGCGCAATCAGCGTCCGGCGCCGGGCGGGGATCAGTAGATAGACGACCGTCTGAAAGACGATTGCGTAACCGACAAGCGGCGCGACTGTTGAAACGAGTGTCATAGCGAGAAAGAGATAGGTGTGCCCATCTCATTTTGGACGTTCTCGGCGGCTACTTGGTTCCTCCCACATGATTTGATACCGGAAGTGTGCGCTACCCGTTCCTAACGTGACAAGACCAACTCAGGAACCCCAACCTGTCACCAGAGATATCCAAACGCTGGCAGCGATTCGAGCGATCATCCGACGCCTACGTCGCCGTGACTGTAATGCTCCTACTGCTGATACTCGTGCCCATCGCCCTATCCCCCAATAAGGACTCATCGGGAATCATCACCGCCATTCTCGCCGGTGGCGCCGCAACACTCTCCATGGCTGCTTCGGAGGCAAAGCCGTGGGCAGTGCGGATCTCATGGCTGGCCTGGGTCGTAGTGATACTGGCCTTTGTCGTTCCTGGCAGTCAGGACGCTGTGGTCGGAGTCGCATCATTGATACTCGGGGTACTTCTAATCGCAACGCCCTTCGTGATCGTGAGACGCATTGCCAAACACGAAATCATCACCGGCACCACGATGTGGGGAGCGATCGCCGCCTACCTTGCGCTCGGCATCGCCTTCAGCTTCATCTTCGCCACCATCCATAACCTGGATCCAGACGCCTTCAAGGCCGTGACCGACGGCGGGCTGGGCGAATTCAACTACTTCAGCTTTGTCACCATGACAACACTCGGATACGGCGACATCACACCCGTGACCGACGTGGCCCGGGCGGTCGTGGTCTTCCAGACGGTCATGGGTCAAATCTTCCTCGTTGTGGTGGTGGCACGGGTCGTCTCGCTACTCGGCACCGGCCGAACCATGCGAACGGCTCGAGACGACTGACCCAGCCGCCTCCTACTTACTGAACGACTTCGCCCATCTTCTCGATGGGATCGGTGATGACACCCGGCTCCTCGACCTTGATCCGGGCTGCACGATCCAGCTCACGGGCTATGAGGGTGTCGTGGATCGCCTGCCGCTGCTCATCAGTGGTCGACGGAAATCCATAAGCCGCCTGGACAAAATCGGCGGTGTCACCTCGATAATCGTGACCAAATGACTTGAACTCGCCAGGAACAGTCACCATTGCGTTCATCGCGTCGATCATGATCTGAATGAACGAGATAACGGGTGTCCATTTCATCTTCTCGGGGACATTTCGACCCCGCTCGCCATCGAGCCACGGCGGTTTCTTGACCGCCAGCCGGAGTGACATCGTCGCTATTGGATCATTGTCGTGATCAACGACCACCGCCCTCAGCCTGTCACGCTCTTCGGGTGAAAGGGCTGCGTACTGCTCAAAGCTATCGAAAGCGGCGACGCTCCCTTCCGGCGTCAGTGGGTTTCGACCTTCGCGCATTCCGGCCTTGGACCAGCGGGCAAGACCGGGTAGGCCAAACCAAAGGGCATTCGAAATGCCGTAGTGGTCGAATCCCTCGATGCCCTGATGCATGATCACGTCGGAGCTCGACCAGGCCCCGAGACTCTCACCAAAGACCAGGACCTTGGGACGCTTCTTCTCGTCAACAGTTCGGAGACGCTGTCTGACACCCCAGAGCAGCTGTCGAAACTGGGCTCGACCCAAGGACACCCCTTGGACCTCTAGGAACGACGGCGCCTTTCCATATTGGATACACACTGTCGCGATGTCACCACGCGCTAACAGTTCGGCGGACTCGATCATGGTGTGATCAACCCAGCCGGTCCCGGTTGGAGACACCAGAAGCAGATACTCCCTATCAAAAACGCCAAGACGCTCCATCTCGTTGAGAGCCAATTCGGATCTTCCCGTGGCATAGATCGGCTCAGAATCGACACCCACATACGCACGGATGGGGTGAGCCTTGGCCGGCTCACCGAGTGTCTCCTCGATGACGTCTGGCGATACAACCTCGGTCACATACCTGCGACCCTGGAGACCGAGTTCCGCGAATGGCGAAATGCTGTTCGGGCCGCCGGAAACAAACTCATTACTCGGTGGCACCGAGAAGTTGGTCTCCATCTTTGCGTTGGCCCGCGATATGCGTCGGACGAGACTGCCATAGAGAGCCACCGCCCCCGCACCCCACAGGGCTCCGTTGATAGTTCGACCGATCGCCGAATGACCCGGACTCTCACCTATATACCCGACAAGTGAATTGCGAGACGAGATATAGCCGCGGCCGACCCATCTACCAGCAAATGCGAGACCGGTGGCAATGGCAATCGACATCGGCAGCTGTGCCGGTTTGTCATCTTCGGTCCAACGCTGGATGACGGCCTTGCGAGTTTCCAGCTCCTTGCCCCAACGGCTTGCCACATAGCCGAAACCGCCGAGACCGGTGATGATGGGGACAATGGGTGTGTCGATCTTCCCTTGCACCTCGTTGCCTGCTTCGTGGATGATGCCGCCAAGGGCGGCGACACTGACGATCTGCCCGGCACTGCGCAGCATCGCCTTGGATGTGGCTTCGTCGTCCGCCTCCTGGATTCGAGCCAGGGTCGCGCCGCCGGCCGCTATCACCGCCCGTGACCCGATCCGCCAGGCGAGCGGTGAGCCCTTGGGAGCAATACTCCTCGCCAGAACATCGACACTCAGACCGATCGCCTCGGCAGCGAGCACCGTGAGACCCGCAGCGATTCCCTGATGGACCGATGTTCTGGGCATCAGGGACGGCCCAAACGAATCAAGCGCCGCACTGGCCTTTAGCGGCCCGGCCGGTCCACTAGTGATCGGATTTAGACGGTCCGACACCGTAACCGCCACCCTGACAAAGTTCTCCGTGAGGTTCATATGGCGAGAAATCTAGTCAAACACCCTTCGGTGAAACGAAAGGCGGGTTGAGGTCATGAAACTTTCACAGAAGGGTGGCAGGCGTGACTAGGTTCACCGTTTGCTCTATCCATGTCCAACGAGGAGTCGAAGATGACCAGCGAGCGTAGTCGAGATGTTCTACCGATCCCGGACAAGCCCTATCAGGGGCTTCTCACATACGACGCCAAAGATCCGGCCTCCAAATTCCCTCCGATCGCGCCGATCCGTCCCCCGGCCGGAGCGCCCAATGTCCTGATTGTGCTTCTCGACGACGTCGGTTTTGGAGCCTCGAGCGCATTTGGCGGCCCTTGCGCCACCCCCACTGCGGAACGACTCGCCAACGAGGGACTGAAGTACAACAGGTTTCATACGACCGCCCTTTGCTCACCCACCAGAGCAGCCCTTCTGACGGGACGCAACCACCACTCGGTCGGGATGGGAGGAATCACCGAACTTGCAACTTCTGCCCCGGGCTACACCTCGGTGATCCCGAACTCCACAGCCCCGCTAGCCGAGATGTTGAAGCTCAACGGGTATTCGACGGCCCAGTTTGGGAAGTGCCATGAGGTACCGGTCTGGGAGACGAGTCCGATGGGGCCGTTTCGGCAGTGGCCGACCGGTCAGGGTTTCGAGCACTTCTATGGGTTCATCGGGGGCGAGACCAACCAGTACGCCCCCGCGATCTATAGGGACACCGTCCCCATCGAGCCCGAGCATGGTGACGACGAGGACTACCACTTCGGCGAGGACATGACGGATCACACGATCGACTGGATCCGCCAGCAGAAAGCCCTGATGCCGGATAAGCCGTTCTTTGCCTATTACGCGCCTGGGGCCACCCACGCTCCGCACCATGTGCCACCCGTCTGGTCAGATAAGTACAAAGGGAACTTTGATCAGGGCTGGGTTGTCCTGCGTGAGCAGAC
>JAZFTT010000211.1:0-5936 GCA_036446835.1 Acidimicrobiia bacterium | reverse complement strand
CTGGATCTCGTCCCTGATCACCCTTACCTCCGCCAACGATTTTCCGGACGGATCGTCGAGCACCCAGTCGAGGTAGCGCTTGCCCGGCATCACCGGGCAACTGTCGCCACACCCCATCGTCACGACCACGTCGGCCGCGTCGAGCAGTTCGTCGGTCCAGGGCTCTGGTTGTTGGTCCGAGATGTTGATCCCCTTTTCGGCCATGACCGCCACCGCCACCGGGTTGATCAACTCGACAGGCTCAGAACCTCCCGAGAACACCTCGACTTCTCCTCCGGAGAGCAGACGCATGAACCCGGCCGCCATCTGGGAACGGCCCGCATTGTGGACACAGAGGAAAAGAACGCTGGCCATGCCCCCATGATGCCACTGATCGGACACCCTGATGATTGTGGCCCGATAGGGTCACGATCATGTCCGGGTTGGCAAACGCGCAGGTCCGCGTCCGCGATGATCTCATCGAGATGGCGCAACGTTCCTTCGCGACGATTGCTGCGCCAGGAGGCTCCCTCTCTGGAGAGGAACGGGTTGCGCTTGCGGAAGCCGCCAGAGGCTCAAGCGTCAACGGCCAGCTCCAGGAGTTCGCCCGTCATCTGTATTCGAACCCGGCAACCGTCGCTCTCGAGCACGTCAGGCGAGCCGCAAACGACGCCGGCGACCCTCAGATCGTCGAGACAATCGGAATCGTTGCCAGACTTTCGGCACTGGACCGACTTCACATTGTGCTTGGCGTCGATCTGGAGCCCCTCCCCACTCCGCGACCTGGTCTGGCGACCGGAGAGATCGCCAAGGGCCTCAAACGTCGCCGGGGACATGTGCCAATGCCACCAGGGCCGATCCCGGTGACACTCGACCTGGTGCCATCTGAGGCTGAAGCCTTCCAGGCGATGTTCGGACCTCTGTACATGACGGAAGAGCAAATGGGTGATCCTCTGTTCGCCCGAGACCCTGGCTTGAACACACCGCAACTGGAGACGGTTGCAGCGCGCATCTCGATGCTCAACGAGTGCTTCTACTGAGTGTTCAGCCACGCACGGCGGCTCCGGTGGAGCGGCGAGATACACGAATACGACATAAGGATCGAAGGGATCGCCGATTCGGCTATCGACGTTGGTGTTCCAGGCGGAATGGCATTGGTCGGACTGGTGGACGACATGGTCAAGGGTGATACCACCGCTCGCCAGCGGGGTCGAGATGCCATCTTGGAGGAGCTTGGACCCGAGTCGCTCGTCGACGCTGCCGCCGTCTTCGGCAATTTCGAGATGATGAACAGAGTCGCCGAAGGAACCGGGGTCACGGTCCCCCCACAGGTGCTGGAGAGAGAAGCCGAGATGATGAGGACCCTCGGTCTCCACGACACACTGAAGAGCCAGCACATCTAGAGGTGCAGGGGTCCCTCCGGGGTGGCCAGGCTCACCGACACCACCGACGCAGCGCCTTCGAAACAGCGAATATTGGGTACGTCTTCGGTCCATCTGGTCAGACGAGCCCTATCTCCATTGAGCACGATCTGCTCCACTCCGGTGACCTCGCGGTCGTGGATGACATCCGCTCTCCCTGGCATCTGGTCCTGGGGGACATGCCACTCGATGAAGAAGGGCAGAGACTCCTCAAAGGCAAGATCCACACCTGCCACGCTCCACTTCAACTCGACGCCGTCGGGCCTTTGCCGGCTCATGGTTGTCGACTCCAGATCCAAACGGGTGCACACGACACTCAGGTCATCGGTGCGGATGGAAACGGCATCGACGCCTGCGGACCCGACCCGTCCGCTCACCCATCTTCCAAAGGGACTGGCATCGGCTTCTGACCGGTCGACCACTGCGACCAACTCGATGTAGCTGCTCCCCAGAGGGACGATGCGATTGGCGGTGCCGTGACCCGGATGAGGCCCTCCCTCCACGGAATCGAGGCCAAAACGGTCCCTGAAGTTTCGGGCACCCCCGTCGAGGTCGCCAACACATACGATCAGGTGATCGATCATGAGGCTCACCGTGACATCCTCGCAGACACTCAACTGTCATAGACTCATCGAATCGTGAAGCGTTTCTCGCCTCTTCTGATTCTGGCGGTGGTTGCGGCTGTGGCCGCTGCTGTCCTGAAGCGCAGCAACGAGGCTTTGCCACCCGAGACCTGGCAACCCGTAGAGCCTTCGTGAAGATTGGAGTCCTCGTCACCGGGGACATAGCAGTTAGAGCCGCCCACTCGCTCAGCGCCCATTCCTCGGTAGACGAGGTGGTGGTAATCGGTCCCGCCACCAGCAAGAGCTTCCAGGTTGTGGATTCTGCCGAGGGATGCGACCTTCTTATTGGCACCGGCCCCCGGGCGCCTTCGACGGCGAATATGCACGCCGTGCCGCTGTTGTGGGATGGCGACTCAGAAGCGGATGGTGTTGCAGTCTGGGGGGCCAATCCTCGGGGACTGACCCTAGCGCTTGCCTCGAGAGAATCTGATCCGAGGCTTGTCGCCGTTGCTCATCCCGATCTCGACGAGGGTTCAGACCATCAAGCGCGGTTTCCGGATCCTCTGGGGAGTCTGGGTGCCGTCGACAAGACCTACGGTGGCCGGCGTCTGGCGGAAGCCCAGTCACCCAACGAGTTCGCCGCGTGTCTGGCGATTGGCGCCGACAGGAGGGTGACCATCATCGACGACGCCTCTTTCATGTCCGGTATCGCCCTTGCGGCCGCCGTGGACATCGTCGACGGCAGTCCAAAACCCGTCTGGAAAGCCGCCCTCCCCTACCTCCACGCAGCAATGACCATGGGTTTGGTGATGGCAGAAGACATCTGAAAACCCGACCGTGTACACGCCGTGGGAGTGGAGCGCGGCGCTCGGTTAGGAGAGGGTTATGGGGGGGCTTTCCTCGGTCGGGTTGTCGGCTTGATCGGGGTGCGCGATCACGGCGCCGTTGCGGTTGCGCTAGTCGGCCGGCGGGTGGAGAGTCTGCTGCTGGGGCGCCATCATCGGGTTGAGTGTCTCCTCGAGCACGACCACCTCGAGACCACCGACCACATCAGATACGAGGTTGTAGACAATTGCGAACGCCGTTGTCGACCCTGTCATGAGTACCCACCACACGACCGAACCAAAAATCACAAACCGCAGAAACTGTTCGGTGTTGGCGAAGGGCTGGGAGCCTTCCTCGATCAGTGTGATCTCGACAAGGAACGCCGTTATCTGATCGGGGATCCCCGACCGATCGAGCACCGCCCAGAATATTACAAACCCGAGCACCAGCGCGAGACCCACCACAGCCCAAACCACCACTGACACCTTCAAAACGGTCCACGGGTCGATCTTTCGAATTATGCGCCTGACACGACGAACGGTTGCCATAGGGAGCTCCGGAGTTGTGGAGAAAGTCTAAGAGAAACCCCGACCAGACCAACGTAACGCGGTCAAAGGAGGTTCCTCAGTCGATCTCCTCGGTGACAACCGTCGCCGCCGACAACTCGTTGCCCTCGCCAACGTCGATCACTTTGACGCCCGTCGTGTCCCGTTTCTGACGGCTGATCTTGGCAACGGGGGTACGAATGCCTACACCCGCCGAGGATATCAAGAAGACCTCATCTTCCTTCTCAACGGCTCTCACCGCCACCAGGTTTCCGCGGACGCGTGTGATCTTGAAGGCTTTGACTCCCATCCCCCCCCTCGCCTGGCGCCGGAACTCAGACATGGCCGTTCGTTTCCCGTATCCACCAGCGGTGAGAAGCAAGACCTCGTCACCTTCGACGTTGGAGACAGCGGCCACCACCTGGTCACCCTCGCGGAGCCGAATACCCCGGACACCCTGTGTCCCCCGCCCCATGCTTCGGAGATCCGACTCGGCGAAGCGGATACCAACTCCTCCCCTCGTGAAGATGAGGATGTCGTTCTCTCCGTTGGTAGGGCGCACCGAGACCAACTCGTCGTCCTCTGCCAGATTGATGGCCACGAGGGTCTGGTTACGAGACTCGTACTCCTTGAACTCGGTCTTCTTCGCCTGTCCCCTCTTGGTGACCATCACCAGATACCGACCGGTCTCGTAGTCCCGCGTGTCGATGATCGATTGGACGATCTCGTCGGGCCCCAGGGGCAGAACCGCCTGTGCCAGCACACCTTTCGCGGTCCGGGATTGTCTCGGTATCGCGTGTGCCTTGATCCGATGCACCAGACCCTTGTTCGTGAAGAAGAGAAGGTAGGCGTGCGCCGTGGTGTGAACCAAATGGGTGATGACATCGTCGCCGGCGACCTCCGCCGCCTTGACTCCCCTGCCACCACGGGTCTGGGTCCTATAGGTGGACGCCGGTACCGACTTCACGTATCCCGCCTGGGAAACGGTAATGATCAGCTCGTCGTCGGCGATGAGGTCCTCGAGACTCAGATCGCCCTCATCGGGGATGATCCTGCTGCGGCGCTCGTTGGCGAACTGCTCACGGATGGCACCCATCTCTTCTTTGATGATGGACCATCTCGTATTCGGGTCGGCGAGAATCGCCTCGAGATCGGAGATTCGATGCTGAAGCTCGGCAAGCTCGGTGCGAAGCTTGTCAACCTCGAGTGCTGTCAGTCGACGCAGCGGCATGTCGAGAATGGCGTTGGCCTGAATCTCACTCAACTCGAAGTTCTCGATCAGGTTGGCCCGCGCCTCGGCGGTGTCTGCCGAGCCGCGAATGATCCTGATGACTTCGTCGATGCTGTCGACGGCGATGATCATGCCTTCGAGGATGTGGGCCCTCGCGTTGGCCTGATCGAGTCTGAATTGGGTCCTTCGCTCGATGACCTCCATCTGATGATCGAGGTAGTAGCCCACCATGGCGGCCAGCCCGAGAGTCCGGGGGACACCATCCACCAGAGCCACCATGTTGTAGGCAAAAGAGTCTTGAAGCGGGGTGTTCTTGTAGAGCTGGTTGAGGACGACCTGAGGGATGGCGTCCCGTTTGATCTCGATGACCAGACGGGTCCCGACCCGGTCAGAAGACTCGTTTCGAACCTCAGCAATACCTGTCATTCGTTTTGAATCGACCAGATCCTTGATCTTGGCGACGATGCGCTCGATGGAAACCTGATAAGGAAGTTCGGTGACGACAACCGCCGTCCGGCCCTTGCGGACCTCCTGCACGTCGCAGACTGCCCGGATCTTGACCGAGCCCCGGCCGGTGATCAACGCCTCCTTCATTGAGGTTGCTCCGACGAGAAACCCGCCTGTTGGGAAGTCGGGGCCCTTCACGAACTCGAGAAGATCCTCCGACGTCGCATCGGGGTGATCGATCATGTGGAGAGCCGCATCAATGATCTCACCGAGGTTGTGGGGTGGGATGTTGGTGGCCATGCCAACCGCTATCCCCTGTGACCCGTTGACCAGGAGGTTGGGATATCTCGCTGGAAGCACCGTCGGCTCTTGGAGCTCGCCCGAATAGTTGTCGACGAAGTCGACGGTGTTCTCGTTGATACTTTCGAGAAGATGCGTGGAGAGTTTGGTGAGACGGCACTCCGTGTAGCGCGCCGCTCCCGGTGGGTCGTCGACGGTCCCGAAGTTTCCCTGGGGGTCGATGAGAAGGTGCCGCATCGAGAAATCCTGACCCATACGGACAAGGGCGTCGTATATGGCTTGATCACCGTGCGGGTGGTAGTTACCCATGACGTCCCCGACGACTTTGGAGCACTTGCGATGTGCCGAAGCGGGACTGATGTTGCTCTCGAACATCGAGTAGATGATTCGACGCTGGACAGGTTTGAGACCGTCCCTCACATCCGGAAGGGCACGGGAGACGATCACCGACATCGCGTAGTCGATGAAGCTCGCCTCCATCTCGGCGGTGATCTCGATCTCGGGGAAGGTCTCCGTTGTGGTGTGTTCGTCTGTCATGGATCCAAAAGGCCTAAATGTCGAGAAATCGGACGTCGTCGGCATTCTGCTGAATGAACAGCTTTCTCGAAGGAACGTCGTCACCCAT
>JAZFTT010000210.1:0-17487 GCA_036446835.1 Acidimicrobiia bacterium | reverse complement strand
TCGGGTCTTTCGAGTCCGAGGGTTCGGGCCGCCCACCACGCAACCTCGGAGTCGAAGCGAATCGTTGCCTCGACCTCGGGGCCAGAACCGGCCTCCCAGGGTTGTCCGTCCATTAGCGACCTGACGTCAAAGCCCTTCGGCTTCGAAAACGTCCCGATCTTCTCGGAGACAGTGAGCTTCTCGATCTTGTCTACCCGATAAATCCTTTCGCCCTCAGTTCCGGCTCCGACCAGATACCAATGGCCGCGTCGGTGGGCGATGCCGTAGGGATCGAGTTGGCGTTCGATGGTCCGATAATCGAATTTGACGGCCCGGCGCTCTGTGATGGCTCCAAACAGAGACCCGAGAACTTCCGCCTCGGCACCGAGGTCGGCGCCAAGTGGCTCAAGTCCCACGCTTCGCTCAATCCCGCCAAGTTTGAGGAGAGCATCCAGACCGGCGTATGAGCCTCCCAACCGCACCATTCTTGCTGCCACCGACAACGCCACCCGCTCCTCTTCGCTGAGTCCAGGATCCGGAACGGCGTACTCGTCGGGGTCAACCGTGTAGCCGTAGTCGACCTCCCATGCGTCCAGAGCCTGACGATTGAGAGGAATACCTAGTTTCCGCAGGACGTCCTTGTCTCGTTCGAACATTCGGTGAAACGCCTCGTCGGTCTGGGCGTCGTATCCGAGCACCGTGCGTCGGACATCATCGGCGGTGACGGGATTCGGCGACTCGAGTAAGTAGATCAGAAGATTGAGAACACGCTCGACAACGTTCTGCATTACCGGGTACCCGGAGTTCTCTCGCTCAAAGGCTTTCGATGAGCTTGTCCACCCGCTCGTCTTCGGACTTGAACGGATCCTTGCACATGACGGTGCGTTGAGCCTGATCGTTGAGCTTGAGATGAACCCAGTCGACGGTGAAGTCTCTCTTGTGCGCCTTCGCCGCCCTGATGAAAGCTCCTCGAAGCTTCGCCCGAGTGGTCTGGGGGGCCTTGACAACAGCGTCGGCCACGATCTCATCGGTAACGACCCGATCGGTGAGACCCTTCTTCTCGAGCAGGTAGTAGAGACCGCGACTTCTGTCGACATCGTGATAGGCGAGATCCATCATCGATATGCGCGGATCGGACATGGGAAGCCCCCGGATGTCTGAATATCTCTCCAGAAGCCGGTATTTCATGACCCAGTCGACCTCCCGGTGCAGGGTCATCGGGTCCTTCTCGAGCCCGGTCAGAACATGCTCCCAGCGATCGATGGCACGCTGGACCTCGGGCGGAAACCCGGGACTGCGGGAGAATCTCATTACCCGGTCGAGGTACTCCCACTGGATGTCAAGCGCGCTCAGCTCTCGTCCGTTGGCGAGTTTGATCTTTCGCAAGCATGTGATGTCGTGAGATACCTCACGTATGGCGCGGATCGGGTTTTCCAGGGTCAGGTCGCGAAAGATCACGTCACGCTCGATCATCTGGAGCAACGCGACCATCGTGCCGATCTTGACGAACGTCGCATACTCGCTCATGTTGGAGTCACCGGCTATGACGTGAAGACGCCGGTACTTTTCCGCGTCGGCGTGCGGCTCATCACGAGTGTTGATGATGGGTCTTGATCGGGTCGTCGCAGATGACACACTCTCCCAGATGTGATCGGCGCGCTGAGCAATGGAAAACGCGGTGCCCCGGGGCGTCTGGGTCAGCTTCCCGGCACCCAGAAAGATCTGACGTGTGACCAGGAAGGGGATGAGAACGTCGACCGTGCGATGGAAGTCCTTGTGTCTGCTGACCAGATAATTCTCATGACACCCGTATGAGTTACCCGCGCTGTCGGTGTTGTTCTTGAAGACATAGATCTCGCCCCTGATGCCCTCCTCTTCGAGGCGTTCTTCGGCTCCGGTGACGAGGCCCTCGAGGATTCGCTCGCCTGCCTTGTCGTGGGCAACGACGTCCTCGATGCTGTCGCACTCGGGGGTGGCATATTCGGGGTGGGATCCGACATCCAGGTAGAGCCGCGCCCCGTTCTCCAGAAACACGTTTGAAGAGCGCCCCCACGACACGACACGCCGAAAGAGATATCGGGCGACTTCGTCAGGACTGAGTCGACGCTGACCGCGCAAGGTGCATGTGACTCCATATTCATTCTCTATCCCGAAGATCCTGCGCTCCACGAAGCCAGGCTAAACCGGATCGGCGCTCTCGGGCGGAAGAGCCGGAGGCTCGGTGATCACTTCTCGATGAACTGTTCCGCGTCGAGACGACGGAAAGCTCGTCTTCCGTTGGTGTCCTCGAGGACTGCGGCTTCCCAGCCCTCCGACTCTCTGTCCTCGACGCGTCGAAAGGCCTCGACACCGGCTGCAAAGGCCTCTTCGAGGCTGAGGCCCTCATGCCACAGCTCTTCGAGGGCCTCTGTCAACTGCTCGGCCTTTCCGCCAATGGCCACGTAGTTGCGCTCGTCATAGAGCGTCCCGTCGTAGCTGATCCTGAAAAGACGATGCTCGCCATTGTCCTCGGAGATCTCCGCGATCAACACCTCGACTTCGAAGGGCTTCGGGTCACGAGTGAAGATCATGCCGAGGGTTTGTGCGAACGCCGTCGCCAGACCCATCGCGGTCACATCATCTCTGGAGTAGAGATAACCCATCAAATCGGCCTGGCGGATGCCCGCTTTGCGCAGGGTTTCAAACTCGTTGTACTTCCCGACGCCGGCGAAGGCGATCCGGTCGTATACCTCAGAGATCTTGTGCAGGACTGTAGAAGGATTCTCTCCGAGGAGCAGAACACCCCCGCTGTAGTCGACCGCGACGATGGACCTGCCACGGGCGATGCCCTTCCGGGCGAACTCCGCCTTGTCTCGGACGAGTTGCTCGGGCGCTACGTAGAAGGGAATGGTCATCGGATCGTTTCCAAGGCCGACTCGGCGATCGGTGCAATCACATCGTCTGAAAGCTTCTCAACACCATCTGAATCGATCCGCACGACATTGGGGAAGATCCTCCGTCTGAGATCAGGGCCTCCGGTGGCGGTGTCCTCCTGTGATGCCGAGACCAGCGCTTGGACGGCGAGTGCAGCCGCATCGTCGCCGGTCATGTCGTCTTCGTAGGTTGTTCGGAGATACGAGCGGGCCAGACGTGACCCCGAACCGGTGCTCCCGAAATCGATCTCCTCGTAACGGCCTCCTACGACGTCAAAGCTGTACACCCGGCCATACTCGAGACGCTCGTCATATCCGGCGAACAAGGGCACAACGACAAGACCCTGGAACGCCATGGGAAGCTGGCCACGGACCAAACGGGCGAGAAAGGAGGCCTTGCCTTCCAGAGAGAGCCTGATTCCCTCGATCTTCTCGTAGTGCTCCAACTCGACCTGAAAAAGCTTGACCATGTCGATGGCCAGACCGGCTGTACCAGCGATTGCCACGGCCGAATAGTGGTCGGCTTGAAACACCTTCTGGATGCGACGATGTGCGACGAGGTTGCCCTCTGTGGCCCGACGATCGCCCGCCATCACCACCCCGTTGTGGTAGCGGAGGGCAAGCACGGTGGTGCCCTCCGGCGCGGACGGGACATTGGCGCCTTCGGGAACAGAAAACGTGGGGGAAGCTCCCACAAGCTCCAGAAGATCACTGAAGCTGGCGCCGGGTACCGGGACATCGAGGGGCAACGGCCCCATCGGTCGTTCGATCACTGGCCACCTTTTTGGACGTAGTTCTTGACGAATTCCTCGGCGTTCTCCTCGAGAACCTCGTCAATCTCGTCCAGGAGATCGTCGAGAGCCTCAATGTCGGTGTCGGTTTCCACCGTCGTTTCGGCTGTCTCCTCGGCTTGGTCCTTGCGCTTGTCTCTCGATTTGGATCGTTCTCGGTCTGACATCTATCTCATCCTTCTAAACGTCGGAGTAGGTCTGCGGCGTCTTCGGCCTCGTCCAGAACGGCGCCGACTCGCTCGGCGTCACCTCTCAACGGTTCCATCATAGGAACGCGCTTGAGATGTGATCCGCCGACGTCAAATACCAGCGAATCCCAGTTGGCAGCCACCAGTGAGTCGGAAAACTTCGATACGCAGCGCCCCCGGAAATAGGCACGCGTCCGTTGCGGCGGGGTCGAGACGGCATCTTCGATTTGTTGATCGGTGAAGAGTGTGCGGATCGCTCCCCTGGCGACCAGCCTGTTGTAGAGACCCTTCTCCGGGTCGACATCGTGATACTGGAGATCGAGAGCCTTCAGCTTGGTGTCCGACCACTCCAGCCCGTCACGTGCCACAAAACCACCAAAGATCCGTTTCTTGGCCACCCAGTCAAGCGTGTCGGCCAGTTGCATCGGATCGGTCGCGAGCAGCGAAAGGGTGCGATCCCACTCATCGATGAGCTGGCTCCATACCGGCTCGTCAAGCTCCTTTTCGACATACTTGGCGAACCATTCGAGGTAGCGGCCTTGGAGTTCGAGGGCCGTGGCCGATCCTCCACCATCCAGCTGAATGGGTTTGCCCAAGGAAAGGTCGTGACTGACCTGCCAGCAGGCTTCGACCGGGTCGGATAGGTCGAGTGGGTCGGGAATGGCTCCGTCCTCGAGGGCGGCAAGCATCAACGCTGTCGTGCCCAGCTTCAAGAAGTTCTGAACTTCGGAGAGATTGGCGTCCCCGATGATCACGTGAAGACGTCTGTAGAGGGCCGGATCGCCATGAGGCTCGTCTCTGGTGTTGATGATCGGGCGCTTGAGTGTCGTCTCCAGGCCGACCTGCTCTTCAAAGAAATCGGCGCGTTGGGTGATCTGAAAATCGACTTCGGGGCGGTCGTTCTCACTACCCACCTTTCCGGCGCCCGTGAAGATCTGACGGGTCACCATGAAAGGAATCGCGTACCTGATCACATCGCCAAACGGCGTCTCACGTGACAGGAGATAGTTCTCGTGGGCCCCATAGGAGTTGCCCTTGCCGTCTGAGTTGTTCTTGTACAGCGAGACCTGGCGCCCGGACGTCTCGGTGGCGACGACCGCGGCTCCATGCATGACTCGCTCCCCCGCTTTGTCGTAGAGGGCCGCCTCGAGCGGGTCGTAAGACTCAGGACTGGAGTATTCGGGGTGGGCATGGTCGACATAGAGCCGGGCGCCGTTGGCCAGGACGGAGTTGACAACCGCCCCCTCCGATTCGATCAACCCATAGGTATCGTGACCGAACCCCCGGGCGTCACGACCCGGAGATTCCTCCTCATAGGACCATTGAACCTTGACTCTGGTTCCCGGGTAGCTGTTGACCACGAGGGACGAAGCCACCGCGGGATTGAACCCAGGGTCACCCCTGACCACGATTCCGTACTCGGTCTCGGTACCGAGCACCTTGTGAATTGCCATTACAGGTACTGGCCGCCGGAGACCTTTTCGATGAGCCGACTCTCCTCGTCTCCCCCGACGAGCGTTCTGATGTAGACGATACGCTCACCCTTCTTGCCGGAGATCTTGGCCCAGTCATCCGGGTTCGTCGTGTTTGGCAGATCCTCGTGCTCGCGGAACTCCTGATTGATCGCCGCTTTCAGATCGGAGATGCGCACCCCGATCGGCCCGCCCGCGATTTGGCGCTTGATCGCGTCCTTCTTGGCGCGCCGGACGATGTTCTCGATCATCGCACCGGAGGCGAAGTCCTTGAAGTACATCGTCTCTCGATCACCATTGGCATACGTCACTTCGAGGAATTCGTTCTCCTTTTCCGTGGCGTACATGTCGGTGACCGTGTCATCGATCATCGAAACGATGAAATCTGCAACAGAACCGCCGAACGAGCTCAACTCCTCGGAGTCGATCGGGGTTTGGTCGGTGATATAGATCCGGAAGATCTCTCTGGCAGCGACCGGGTCGGGCCGGTTGATCTTGATCTTCACGTCCAACCGCCCGGGGCGGAGAATCGCCGGGTCGATCAGGTCTTCACGGTTGGATGCGCCGATGACGATCACATTCTTGAGCGATTCGACACCGTCGAGCTCAGACAACAGTTGAGGCACGATGGTCGACTCGACGTCGGAGCTGATGCCCGATCCCCGGATGCGGAACAACGAGTCCATCTCGTCGAAGAAGACAATGACGGGAACACCCTCGTCTGATTTTTCCTTCGCCCTCTGGAAGATGAGACGAATCTGGCGCTCGGTCTCACCGACCCACTTGTTGAGCAGTTCGGGACCTTTGATGTTGAGGAAGTAGGAGCGCACGTCAGATCGTCCTGTGCGTTCGGAGACCTTCTTGGCCAGGCTGTTAGCGACGGCCTTGGCGATCAGGGTCTTGCCGCAACCGGGGGGACCGTAGAGAAGGATGCCCTTTGGCGGCTCCAGCTCATACTCCTTGAACAGGTCCTTGTGCATGTAGGGAAGCTCGACGGTGTCCCGAATCTGCTCGATCTGGTCTGCCAGCCCGCCGACTTCGGCATATGTGACGTCGGGCACCTCTTCGAGGACGAGCTCCTCGATTTCCGGTCTTTCCATTTTCTCCAGAATCAGACTGGTCTTCGGATCAATCCGGACGTAGTCGCCGGCACGGAGATAGACGTCTGTCATCGCCTCGGAGCGTTGGAGAACCTTTTCCTCGTCGGCGTGAGCAATGATCATCACCCGGCCGTCGTCAAGTGTCTCCCTCACCCTCAAGACGTCTCCCGCAGGCTCGAAGGAACGAACGTCGATGACGTTGAATGCCTCGTTGAGTAGGACCTCCTGGCCGACCTGGAGCTTCTTCACCTCAACACTTGGCTGGGCGGCTACCCGCAGTTTGCGGGAGCCGGTGAGAACATCAACGGATCCGTCGGCGTTGACCTGGAGCACGGTTCCGAAGTTGTTGGGAGGAGAGGTGAGCTTCTCCACCTCCTCCCTGAGCACACCGAGTTGCTCGCGTGCCTCTTCTAGGAGATTGGAGAGCTTGTCGTTCTGGGCGGCGGCACGATCCACCCGGTCACGAGCGCGTGAGAGCTCGGACTCGAGTTCGTCGAGATTGCCAGGGGATTCTCGGACCCTCCGGCGGAGATAAGCAATTTCCTCTTCGAGTGCGGCGACGATCTGGCGGAGTTGACCGGCGTCGTCGTTTGTCCGTCCTTCTTCCACGGCTTCCTCCTGGCTTGGGTCCGCCTTCGGTCAGTATACGAAGGGGTTCACATACTTCTCCGGGTTCCTTGAACTCCGGTTCAAGGCGCCGGGTCCGTCTTCCGCATGAAAACAAGGAAGCCTGTGTGGCCGACCATGG
Organism: Acidimicrobiia bacterium; assembly: GCA_036446835.1. Taxonomy (GTDB): domain Bacteria; phylum Actinomycetota; class Acidimicrobiia; order Spongiisociales; family ZC4RG35; genus SZUA-217. The sequence continues at coordinate 10,297 of JAZFTT010000210.1, read as the reverse complement.
TGTGCTTCGGGCGCACGGATCGCCCCGTGACGTTCCAATCACGCACGAGAAACTCCTTGACTTCGATCTCTGCGAACGTTCCCAACTCTCGTGCCCGCTCGACTGTGGTCTGTACCTGGGGAACAGTCGGGAGGTACGCGCACAGAACTCCTCCGGATGGCTGATGCCCTGATGCCGTCTCCAGAACGTGCCACGGCTCGGGGAGGTCGAGAACGATTCTCTCTGGTGCAACCTCGGCCACCACCTCGGCAACGTCGCCGAAACGGAGGGCGATGTTCTCCGGGATTTCGCCGTGCCAGCGCTCGATGGCCTTGCGGGCATGGGCGCCGTGATCCTCCCGAATCTCGACGCTGATGACTCGACCGCCAGGGCCCACCGCCCTGGAGAGGCCGAGTGTGAGAGCACCCGAGCCCGTGCCCCCTTCGACCACGGTCATCCCGGGTCCGATGTCGGCGTAAACGATTATCGGCCCGAGATCCTTTGGATAGACGATCTGTGCCGACCGTTTCATCTTCAGGATGTAGTCGGCCAGCCGTGGGCGGAGAACGAGAAGCATCGTCCCTGTCGATGCTTCGACCCAGGAACCGTCTTCGGCGCCGATCAGAGCGTCGTGAGGGACCGAGCCCTGATGATATTGGAATGTGCGGCCTGATTCGAGCTTGAGCAGGAAATGCCGGCCCTTGGGGTCGATGAGGACGACAGGGTCCCCCTCGGCGAGACCCATCAGAAGATGGCTATCACCGAGAAGAGAAGTCCTATGACCATCCCGATCACGACGATCCAGACGACTATTTGCACGGCTTTCTTGTTTTGCATGGTGTCTATATGGTTGGGGACGAAGGCAACGGTAGAAGATGGCGAGCTACAAGAAGAAGTTCATGCGCCGCGTGTGGGGCGGCTCCGACGCGAGGGAGGTCGGCTTCGACCGCACGCTGCGCGGGCTGCGTGAGGGGGACAGCACCGATATCTACTTCGGTTTGGCTTTGAGCGCCCTGGCTTATCTTCAGCGAACCAAGCCGCGTAAGAAGCTGATCCACCGTCAGACGGTCCCCAAGGGAACGGCCATCGTTATCCATCACAAGAAGTCGGGGAATCCGCGTCTCGAGATCATCAGACCGAAGAAACAGACCGGCGGCTAGACGTCCCCTGAACCGTTTTGTGAAGATTTACGCGGGTATAGGCCGCGCGGATCTTCACAAAGACTATTTGTCACACGCCACCGGCATGCTGATCACATGTGGGACTTGGGGAGAGTCCGTGAATGCGCCCGATCCAATCACGGGGTTGTCGACAGAGCGACGATCCTCGAATTCGGCGGCACGGATGACATCATTCGACGACAGATCAACGCGGCACGGTGGGAGGAATTGCACCCCGGTGTCTACTACCTGAACGTCACTCCGCTCACCTGGCACACCAGAGTGAGGGGCGCTGTCCTGGCCGCTGGTACGGAAGCTCTTGCCTCACACCGGGCGGCAGGACTGCTCTGGAACCTGGATGGCGTGCACGGCCGAATAGTGGAGGTGACAGTTCCATACTCGGACAAGCCGATTCCGAGAGACGTCGTACTCCATCGAACGAGACGCCCGCTTCCGAGCGATCTGGTGGAAGGCATCCCAACAACATCCGTGGAGCGGACACTTCTCGACCTGGCGCGGTATTTGCCGGATCTGTTTCTCGAGAAAGCTCTGATGAGTGCGCTCCGACAACACCTCACTACCGTCGACTCCTTGGGCCGGTCACTTGTTGAACAAGGTGGCAGCGGTGTTCGAGGTACGAAGAGGCTTCGCCGGGTCCTCGCTCTCGCCGACGACGGCATCACCGGGAGTCCCTCAGAAGTCGAAGTTGCGCATCTGATTCGGTCCGCCCCGGTCTCGGCACCGGTAGCCCAGCTGGGCGTGCGTCTGTCAGACGGTTCAAATGTCTATCCAGACTTCTCTTGGCCTGACAAGATGAAGATCGTCGAGATCGACGGACTCGATGCCCACTCTTCGCCGGACCGGCTCCACAACGATCTCGTGCGTCAGAACATGCTGATGGAACTCGGTTGGCAGATCAGACGCTTCAGCGCTCGACGGGTTAGACGTAATCCACAGCTGGTACGCGACGAGATCACACGATTCGTCAACGGTTAACACGTTGGGTGGTGATGTCTCAGACTTCGAGAAGTCAGATGTCGTTTTGTGAAGATTCGCGCGGCCATAGCCCGCGTAGATCTTCACAAAACGACATATGGGTCAGACGCGGTAGACCTCTACGACCGTCTTGTTGCGGCTGCCCCGCTTGCGACCAAATACGAAGGCCGCAACCACCACGACCCCGATGGCCACAGCCAAGAGCACGGCCTTATCTTGAGCCGAGCGACGGGTGTCGTCAACGGCGCCGACAAGTTCGAGGGCCTTGGCCTCTATGTCATTCCGGGAGATCGGCATTTTGCATCCTCCAAACGATTATCCCGGCAACCCCGGCCGCCACGAGTGCGGTGAGAAACCGGGAAAGAACTACCCACCATTGGCTGTGATTCACCACCTCGGCGAAGAGGGCTACCAATCCGTAGTACAGCGCCCATGCCATCAGAAACGCCCCGAGCGATAGGGCCACGGCGCCCCCGACGCCCATGCCGGCAACCTTTCCAAGACGCTTCGCTGGCTCGATCGTTTCTTGCAGGAGGTACTCCCGCGACATGTCGATCAGCTCGGTTGCGATCTGAGGTATTTCCTGAGGCTCGGCCATTGCCAAGTGAATCTAACAAGCCGTGGACAGAGCGCTACCCGGGGTTATCGTGCCAGCGGTGAATTCCGTCACTTCAATGCGGTCGCTTGGCCCCCGTTACTTCGCACTGTGGGTGGGGCAGACGATCAGCCAGTTCGGCACCTACATTGCCTTCCTGACGATCCCGCTTCTGGTTCTTCACATCCAGGAGGCCGCCGGAACGAAGAACACCCTGGACTTCGCGATCGCATATGCGCTGGAAACTGCCCCCACCTTTCTGGTTGGCCTAGTAGGCGGCGTCCTTCTCGACAGATGGCACCTGAGGCCCGTGATGGTGGCGACAGATCTTCTCCGCGCCTCTGCCTTCTTCTACCTGGCCGCCGAAGTGGGCAATTACGGGACTTCCACGGTGTTCGTGATGGCATTTGTGATTGGGTCGATGACGACACTCTTTGATGGGGCGCTGTATTCCCTGATCCCTTCGCTCGTGAAGAAGGAACGTTTGTCCGACGCCAACGCGTTTGTCACCGCCAGCCAGCAAGCCAACTTCGCCCTTGGTCCGCTGGTGGCAGGCATCATGGCCGTCGTGTTCGCCGGGCCTGCGCTGGGGTTGTTCGTCAACGGCCTGACCTTCGTGGTGTCGGCGATATCGCTGAAATGGGTCGGGCGGGTTCCTCATCATCGCCGTCCTGAAGACGAGAGAGCTCCCTTCTTCACCGAGGCCGTCAACGGGATTCGATACCTCTGGGCCGAGCCGAGACTTCGGATAACCACCATCGCCTCGGCCGTCCCCAACTTCGTCATAGGCTTCATCGAGGCGACGTTTGTGGTTCTGGCATTCGACGTTCTGATGGCCGAGTCCGAGTTCGAGGTCGGAGTGCTGCTATTTGCGATGGGTGTGGGTGGAGTCATCGGCGCCCTTGTTGCTCCACGAATCACGCGCAGGTTGGGGTTGGGAAGAGCTCTGGTGGTCGGGATGGGAGTCGCCGGGGTAGGTCTTTTCCTCGTGATGTTCACGACCTACGGTGTTCTCGCGTTGGCACTCCAGGCGGGTTGGATGTTCGGAATCTCGGTGATCAACATTCCCTTGGCGACTATCCGTCAGCACTACGCAGCAGAATCGATGTTGGGGCGTGTCATCACCGCGAGTCGCGCCATCGGCTGGGCAACCCTCCCCATCGGCGCGCTGATCGGTGGCTGGCTCGGCGCCAGCGAGTCGACCTACCCTTGGGTCGCCCGCTCGTTCCCGATCCTGTTGATAGCCACAGCGCTCTGGCTCTACACCACGGTTGTGTGGAGCGACACGTACGGACCGGGTTTCGCACCGCCGGAGGAAGCAACATCAGGCGCCGGCCACGGCGAAACCGCCGACGAGTCGTCCCCCTAGGGAGATCCCCTGCCTGGCAGGCATCTCGATGCAATACGACCCTGTAGGTTCTGAGCTGTGGGGCCCGAGACGAACTATGCGAAGAGCGGCGATATTCATATCGCATACCAAACGCTCGGAACTGCGAATCAGGACCTTGTTTATCTGGCCGGAATTTTCAGTCACATCGAGCTCCAATGGGAGAACCCGCTTTACGAACGTTTCTTGACCCGTCTCTCCTCGTTTGCTCGACTGATCATGCTCGACATGCGCGGCGTGGGCCTCTCGGACCGCGCCGGACAGTTGCCTCTGCTCGAAGATCAGATGGACGACCTGACCGCCGTGCTCGATCGAGTCGGAGCGAGCCAGGCAGCGATTCTCGGTGTCTCCCAGGCCGCCCCCATGGCAATCCTCTACGCAGCGAGCTTCCCTGAAAAGGTGAGTGCTCTGGTTCTCTACGGCGCCTATGCCTCGGCACAACGTAGGGAGGACTACCCGTGGGGTCGGGATCCCGAGTGGATCGTTCAATTCCTTGCCCAATTGGAGAACCGCTGGGGGCAAGGCACCTTCCTCGAACAGGTGGCTCCCAGCCTCACGGGAGACGCTGTCTTTCAGAACTGGTGGGCCAGATTTGAGCGATACTCTTCATCACCGGGGAACGCACTGGCTTACGCGAAAGCCCACATCAACGACGATGTGCGCGATCTCTTGGGATCTGTTTCGGTGCCCACTCTGGTGATTCAGCGTGCCGGCGACACTTATCGGCGAGCCGGTCAGGGCAAGTACCTGGCCGAGCGGATACCGGGAGCTCGCTTTGTCGAGCTCCAAGGTAGGGATCATCTTCCGTTCGTGGGTAATTCGGATGAGATCGTCGATGAGATCGAAGAGTTCTTAACGGGCGCTCGATCGGGTCCTGAGCTTGGTCGTGTTCTTGCCACGATCTTGTTCACAGACATCGTCGACTCGACAAGCAAAGCCGTAGAACTGGGTGACAGCCGGTGGAATCGTCTCCTGGCCGGCCACAATCAGATCATCAACTTGCAGCTCTCGAAGCACCGTGGGCGGTTGATCGATACTGCTGGGGATGGCGTTTTTGCACTATTCGATGGCCCAGCGAGGGCGATACGTTGCGCTCTCGCCATACGAGATTCGGTTCACGACCTGGGACTCCGGATAAGGGCCGGGCTCCACACTGGAGAAGTCGAAGTTGGCGCTGATGGCATATCCGGGCTGGGAGTTCACATCGGGGCCAGGATCTCCGCCCTGGCAAGTCCCGATGAGGTTCTCGTGTCCCGAACCGTCAAAGATCTCGTCGCTGGCTCAGGAATAGGATTCCAAGAGCGGGGGACACACGAATTGAAGGGAGTTCCTGACCGCTGGGAATTGTTCTACGTGTCAGGATGAAACGACTCGCGCGAAGCCGGCCAAGTCTGTTGGACATCAAGCCCGCCGGTTGGGCTATCCTCTCGACTGCGACTTAGGGTCGCGCGGGTAGCCGCATGGATCGACCGCCCGTCCGCTGTAGAGGAAGATACTGTGAATCTGTTCGTAGGCAACCTGCCTTACACAACATCCGACGATGATCTCCGCCAAATGTTCGAGCCCCACGGCTCGGTCGATTCGGCCCGGGTGATCACCGACCGCGAGACCGGAAGGTCCCGAGGTTTCGGATTCGTCGAAATGGCCGATTCGGCCGCAAACGAAGCAATCGAGGCCCTCAACGGGTCCGACATCGGAGGCCGCGAGTTAGTGGTCAACGAGGCACGCCCTCGCCGTTAGATCGGCTTTAGAAGCAGAAAAACCGAGTGCCCCTGGTACTCGGTTTTTCGCTGTCCGAAAAAGCAATCGACTCCGTCACCGATCTGGGTGAGCACCCTCAACTAGCTTCACATTTTCGGCAATGAGAGGGGACTCCATGTCCACGCGCCAAAAGTACAAGGCAACCCGCTTCGCACTTGCGTTTACGTTGGCAGGGCTCCTCATTGTGCCGGCCGGTTTGGCCGGAGCCGGAGTGGAGATGGACAGCACGCTTACCGATGCCTTTGGCCACCTCGGTCTCAACGAGTACGACTCGATGGAGATCGTCAATCGCTCTCTCGACATCGAAGACGCCACCTCCTTTCGGTTTGCCGCGAATCTCGACCCCGCCACCATCGACTCCGAAGAAGCGGCGTGGGGATTTCCTGCCCGAATAGGCGTCACCTGGGCCGCGTGGACCGACCCGTCCACTATTCCTTCCTTCCCTGGCTCTCCCGAAGTGATAGGTGGAGTGCTCTATTTACCCCATGGTGGACCGCTTCTCGACACCAACTACGCCCTGATGTGGGCACAGATGGGTGGCCTCATCCCCACCGAAGACCCGATGGAGCTATTCCAGAACTGGTCTTTCCCGTTTGGCATTCCCGGTCAACCCACATGGAACCCCCTCTCCCAATTCCCCCAGGACACCTGGGGCGGGGCATCCGTAATCCCGTATATCACCTACGGGCCCCAGCCGTGGAGCTTCAATCTCAGCGTCGTACAGAACGACGGCTCGCTCGACGACATCGACTTCAACGGCTTCGCCATCATCTACAACGACATGATCATCGTCGGCGTGGACGAGGCCACCATGTTTCCCACCGGCATAGACGGGATCACATATGGTTTCGCCGGCCACATCCACGACGGCACGTTTGGTTCAAGCCCGACATCGAAGTCGTTGGTTACATTTGCCACCGGAACTCCAGGAACCCTGATTGCGGCACCCCCCACAGATCCACTCGTGGTGGGCAGCGGAACCCCGCCGCCGACCACAACGACGACGCAAGCGACTACCACAACCATCGAAGAGTCTGTGTCGGCAGCCGCGGTGACAACCACCACGGTGGGGACCGAGGAACCGACGGACGCTACGAGTACTCCGACAGGGTTCCCCTGGTGGGTCTTGATCTTGATCGGACTGATCCTGATCATCGCCGGTGGGCTGTGGGGGTGGACCCGGTTGTTCGGCGGAGGCGAGGACGAGGACGACGGCGAGGACCCTCGGGATACACCTCCTCCTGTCGCCTACGGAGAGGTCATCGAGCATGCTCGGTGTGACTGGGCGGTGTTTTTCGACGACAAGAACAAGGGTCTGGTGCCGCTGCGCAAGCCACAGGCCGGCATGGAATGTTGCAAATACATCATTCGCGTCTCGACCGAGATCATTCTTCACGAGCAGGCTGCCCGCGGCAGACAGGATGCCGGTGACGACCGTTTGCGGATGCCCGACTACGACTTTGCTTGGGACATGCTCGATCTTTCGGCGCACGGCTCGGCACGGAGCGGACCTTTCGGGCGTCAGGACTGGATGCACGGATACGGCGACCCGATCGACCAATCACAGCTTGCACCCGATCATGAGTATCTACAGCGTTTCCAGGGCCAAGAGGCTCCAGAGGTGGCCGTGCATCTTTATCACAGGGAGGAGACCACGATTGGTGTCGATCTCGAGGCCGGGTGCCCCGAATACGACAACGAGTACAGACTCTTTGGCAGTGCCGAGCTGAATATGCTGGCCACCCAGGAATGCACCAACGACAGCCCAGCTCCGCAGTGCCCGGTGGAGCTCTTGTCGAGCGGGTGGTTCATCGGGAGCATCGGCGGAGACCTCACAGCCGACGTGTATGACGAGAGCCTTGGCGACTTCGACGATCTCGAACGCGGCTCAGACGAACCGAAATGGCTTGAGATGAGCCATCAACACGTCAACAACCTTGCACAGGAGAAACCTACTTACACGTTCTCGACCAGCGATTCCGACAGCGACACTCTGACTACAGACGCCACAGAGGTGACTGTCTACAGCTCGGCGCTGGCGGATGCCGGGATCATCGTCCCCGTACACGTGTGGCCGACCACCGAGCGTGTGTCAGCACATCTCGAGGGCAGTCTCCACTACGGAATCGATGTTGACGGAACCATGACACCTAAGAACTGCGAGTCGAACGCCTGTGGCGGTCATGGAGAGTGTCTATGCAAACCGAACTTCAAGCTGAACATCACCACCGGGACCGCAACGATCACAGTCGACGACTCGGTACACCACATCAAACGTGATCCTGCGACGGCGAACCGTGACAACCCACCGGCGACCGGTGATGAGAAGTGGGTGCTCGCGTAGATCGTTTGAGAGCGGTTCTCAGCCCCCCAGGGCCGAGAACTCGATGTCTTGCGCCCCATGCCAAAGCACAAGTTCACCAAACTCCCTTAGGTGCTCTCGGCCCTCCACGATGGTTATGAAGTGGTTCCCGGCAAGGTCCCCCATCTTGCTGGCGAAGGACGAGCTTCCGTAGGCGAAAAGGATCTCCGCCTCACTTTTCCCGCCCGGATAGAAGAGGATGTCCCCACGGGAGGGGTGGACGGTATGGTTCTCGAACTCCACACCGGTCTTCAGGTCGCCGAGGGGTATCCAGACAGCCTCACCGCTCCAGCGGACGTGTATCACCTTGCTTTTGAAGGGCAGTTGTGCCGAGAACCAGGCGCATGTCTCGGGTGCGTCCTCGGACTCAAACACACCCTCGAATCTGAATGGGCCCGCGGCAATACTCAGTTTCGTCACGGCCGACACGTTACCCCGAGGGGGAACGGACGTAGAGGTGGCGGGTTGTGTAGCTTGAGCATATGGATCCGGTGGTAGTAGCAATCGTGGGGGTCCTTGTTGTCGGTGTTGGTGTCGCCGCATACGTCATGGGCAAGGCCGCTTCCTCATCTTCAACGGATGCCGACCCTCACGACGGACGTCGACTCGAGGAGTACGACTTCTATCCGTTCGTCGTCAACTCCGAGGCTTTTGTCGAATTCGATGCTGATGCTTTCAACGAAGCGGTCGACTACCTCCTCAACAAGCGAAACGAACGGGCGGCCCGCGAACTCGTAGTCATTGGTGAGCAGAACCTGGTGCGCGATACCTTCTCGAGTGATCGTCTCCAGAGTTACAAGGAGCTTTATGCGGCGTACGACGGAGATGGCGTGGTCAACGACAACGACATGTTCCTGGAGAACTACAAGCGCATCGTCAACCAGTTCGGACGCTCGTTCCCCAACACCGGAATCGAGATCCTCCTCCACAATCTTGTCAACCCGTCACGGTCCCTGGTTGCCATCGAGAATGGTTCGGTGACTGGGCGTTCGATCGGCGGCGGTGCAACGAATCTCGTCCTTGACCTGAAGACGAGACACCAGCGGGGCCAAGACAAGGTCAACTACGAGTTGAACATCGGTTCGCGTCAATTCAAATGCACAACAGTCCCGATCTTCCGGCCGGACTACGGGCTGGTTGGGGCGGTTTGCATCAATGTCGACACTCATTTTCTGCGCGAGGCCGTGGTTGGAGATGAGGATCGCCTGAATGCCTTTGTCGACAACCTTCTCCGCACTGACTTCGAACTCGACGAGAACATCCTGTCCAAGGACGAGTATCAGAACTCGCTGAAAGGAAAACGGCACTATCTCGATGAGGCCATTCGGGTCAGGGGCACCGCGAAACAGGAGCGAAAACTCGCGGCAATCATGTTCTCAGACATCGTTGGCTTTACAGCTCTCATGGGTGAGGACGAAAGGGCGACCCTGCGGATCATCGAGGCCAATGACAGGATCCATCAAAAAGCGTTTGCAAGCAGTGGCGGCCGGCTTCTCAAGAAGCTCGGGGACGGCATGCTCGCAAGCTTCGATTCCGCATCGGGCGCGGTGGCTTGCGCCCGAGAGATCCAGGGCGCCGTGGACGAGGATGGCCGGTACCAGATTCGGATAGGCATCCATCTCGGCGAGATAATCGAATCCAACGGTGATGTGCACGGCGATGGGGTGAACATCGCATCCCGAATCCAAGGCGAGATCGATCCTGGAGAGATTGGTATGTCGAAGGTTGTCTACGACAACATCAAGAACAAAGAAGGTCTGTCGGCGACTCTGCTCGGAGAGCGCAACCTGAAGAACGTCACGGCCCCCGTGATCCTGTATTCGCTAGACGCCTAGAGATCATCTCAGAAGGCGAACTATGACGGACGACAATTCGACCGAATCATTCGAGGAGTTCAAGAACTCGTTCTCCTACGGGTCCAGAACCGATCTGTCGTTCAAGTTTCTCAAAGGGCTCAGCTCCGAAGAAGCGGGAGAGTTCCTCGGAAGCCTTCTCCAAGAAGTTGGTGAGCTGTTCGACGACACATCGACCAACCGGCTCATCGACCTTGTGTACGA
>JAZFTT010000209.1:0-6118 GCA_036446835.1 Acidimicrobiia bacterium | reverse complement strand
TATCGGTTGTCACCGTAGAGGCGAAGTGGGTGTGAGTTCAGAGTCCGAAGCCGGCGAGCTCTGGTGAGTGGTCCGATGTCTCGTCGGTGATGGACCACTCACCGGCATGGCGGAACACTGGGTCTTGACGGTGATCATCTTTAGGTTCTCGACCAGATCTTGGAGTACCGGCTGCTGGGGCCCATCGAGGCTCACGACAACGGGCAGACGGTCGACCTCGGCACCTACAAGCAACGGGCCTTGCTTGCCCTCCTTCTGATCCATGCCAACGCGGTGGTGTCCACCGATCACATCATCGACGAGCTTTGGGGAGACGACCCGGGTCGAGATCGGCAAAACACGCTGTGGGTGAATGTCTCCGGACTACGTGCGGCGCTCGAGCCGAATCGCGAGAAACGGACCGAGGGAACGATCCTCCTAACCCGCTCGCCCGGCTACGTGATCGCCGTCGATTCGGACAATGTGGACGCTGCTCGATTCGAACAGCTGGCGATCGAAGGTCGAGCATTACTAGACGTCGTCCCCGGCGCAGCATCGTTGGTGTTGAGCGAGTCACTAGCCCTTTAGCGACGGCACGCTCTCGAGGAGTTCACCTACGAGTCGTTTGCTCAGGCCGAGATCGCTCGTCTCGAGGAGCTTCGGCTTACCACGGTTGAAGACCGAGTAGGCGCCGATCTCCGAGTCGGACGGTCCCGCGAACTGGTCGGTGAGCTGGAGACCCTGGTTCGCCAGCACCCGCTGCGCGAGCAGCTGACCAGACATCTGATGGTGGCGCTCCACCGCTCGGGCAGACACGCAGAAGCGCTGCGGGCGTTCGGCGCACTGCAGATCCGTCTCGGAGAAGAGCTCGGCCTCGAGCCGTCCGGTGACGGCGGTCTTGAACGCGTCAAGGTCTGCTTTGGTGGCGAAGTCGGTGCTCTCCTGGGACGGCGGGTACGTCATCAGCGTGTCAGCTCGGTCTTCTCCAAGGAGCTAAGTGAGTGAATTGTAGAAGTCGTGACGGCGTGACTCGGCGGTGGTCATGCGTCCAGCATGTCGGTCCGGAGGGTCGGTTGTAAGAGGGTTTCGGCTGGTCAGGCCGTTTCGACGCGTCTTTTGAGACCCTCGAGGATCAGATCGAGTACGAAACTGAACTCGCTCTCGTCGTCACACCATCCCAAAGTCGAATCCGGGTCGTCGTGGGCGATCTCCATCAACATCCCGGCCAAGTGCGGGAGCTGTGCCGCATCTCTTCAGCATGGCGTCGTTTGCCTGGTAGCCAGGATTGTCATCGGGATGAAACAACTCCTGGCTGAAACCCTGGGCCCGACTTCCTGGGCGAGGTCGTAGGAGAACCCACCCTCGCGGAGCGTTCCGAGCAGTCCTTCGAAATAGAGGACCAGAATCGGACTCATCGTGTTACGGGTCTCGAAAACACCCGGTGCCACGGGTGAGGCAGCATCACATGGCGGGCAGTGAGAATCCTGTGACGGAGAGCTGTCTTCCAACCGGCTCCGTCGCTGGGACTGCCGAAGCTACCAAGTTCCTCTTCGATTTCGGCCATGATGTGGTCTGTCATGCCATCGAGGATGGCCTCTTTGTTGGCCACTGTGATCAATAGAGGAATGAGATGATGAAAGCGATTGTGCATGACAGCTACGGCTCTCCTGATGTCCTCGGGCTTGAGGAGATCGACAAGCCTGTGATCGGGGATGATCAGGTGTTGGTACGAGTGAAAGCGGCTTCGGTGAATCCGTTGGATTGGCATTTCATGAGAGGCACGCCATATCTGGTGCGCATCCAGGCCGGGTTGTCCAGGCCAAAACGCAAGACAAGGGGGGCGGATCTCGCCGGGCAAGTTGAGGCGGTTGGCAAGAACGTGACCCGGCTTCAACCCGGTGACGAGGTATTCGGCGACGCGAGTGGTGCCTTCGCGGAATATGTGGCCGCTTCGGAGAAGGTGCTTGCGCTCAAACCGCCCAACCTCTCGTTTGAGGAAGCGGCGGCGGCGCCCGTGGCAGGGCTGACTGCCCTCCAGGGTCTTCGTGACAAGGCAAAGATCCAGCCAGGGCACAAGGTTTTGATCAATGGTGCATCGGGAGGCGTGGGCACATTCGCCGTGCAGATCGCCAAATCGTTTGGTGCGGAAGTGACCGGAGTGTGTAGCACGAGGAATATGGACATGGTGCGATCGATCGGCGCCGACCATGTCATCGATTACACCCAAGAGAACTTCACCCAAGGTGAGCGGCATTACGACGTGATGCTCGACACAGTGGGGAACCACTCGTTGTCAGATTGTAAGAGCGTTATCAACCCTGATGGGGTGTATGTCTCAATCGGATCAAACCAGATGGGTGATTGGATCGGACCGCTGACTCATGTGCTCAGGGTGATGATCGCCTCTTGGATTGGCTCTCAGCGACTGGTGCCGATGCTGGCAACGGCGAATGAAGAGGATTTGGCCATCCTGGCGGGATTTCTCGACTCCGGCGAGGTGACACCGGTGATCGACAGGACATACCCGCTGGAAGAGACCCCCGAGGCCATCCGCTATCTCGAAGAAGGCCACGTCCGGGGAAAAGTCGTCATCACGGTTTGATCTGGGCTCCCTTCTAGAGAGCTCACTATCCCGACCTCTGGGCTTCAGGAGTTTCCCTTCTAAGCCGAACCCGTAAAATGGACTACACGGGGACGTAGCTCAGTTGGAAGAGCACCGGCTTTGCAAGCCGGGGGTCGTGGGTTCAAGTCCCATCGTCTCCACCGGGCCGAGGAATGGACCGTCCAATGTTCTCGGTTGTACTGGCTGACGTCTGATTGGAGTGACATGAGAAACGCAGTAATCGTCGATGCCGTCCGCACTCCGGTCGGTCGCCGCAACGGAGCATTCAAGAACACTCATCCTGTCGATCTTGCCTCCATACCCCTCGAGGCTCTCGTCGAGAGAAACGATCTCGATCCCGAGCTCATCGAGGACGTGATCATGGGCAATGTCAGCCAGACCGGCGAGCAGGCCTACAACGTGGGTCGCAACGCCGCTCTCGCTGCCGGCTACCCCGAGTCGGTGCCAGGCGTGACCATCGACCGTCAGTGTGGCTCGTCACAGCAGTCGGTCCATTTTGCGGCCCAGGCGATCATGGCCGAAGTTCAGGACGTCGTGGTGGCTGCGGGTGTCGAGAACATGACCAGGATTCCGATGGGGGTCACCGCCCAGCAGGGCCCCGGTCTGCCGTTCGGCGCCAAGATGCTGGAGCGCTATGCCAACGGACTGGTCCCCCAGGGCATTTCCGCCGAGATGATTGCCGAGAAGTGGGGGATCTCCCGAGAGGAACTAGACGAGCTGTCTCTGGAGTCCCACAGGCGAGCCGGCCAGGCCACCGAGGAAGGCCGATTCGAGGGTCAGATAATCCCGGTGGAAATCATCCGGGACGACGGGGGTACAGAGTTGATCACCAGAGACGAAGGCATCCGTTGGGACACCTCCCTCGAAAAGCTGGCATCACTTCAGCCCGCTTTCCAGAGCGACGGCAGGGTCACCGCCGGCAACTCATCACAGATCTCTGACGGAGCCGCAGCATTGCTGCTGATGGCAGAGGACAAGGCGGAAGAACTCGGCCTCGAACCAAAGGCGAGGATTCACACCATGACCATGGTGGGGGTCGATCCGGTGCTCATGCTCACTGGACCCATTCCGGCAACCGAGAAGGCGCTCGACCGCGCCGGTCTGACCATCGACGACATCGATCTGTTCGAGGTGAACGAGGCCTTCGCCGCGGTGACCGTGGCATGGCGCATGGAGCATGGAGGCACCGACCCGATGGCCCTGTGGGATCGAACCAATGTCAACGGAGGCGCCATCGCCCTCGGTCACCCCCTGGGTGCATCCGGTGCACGCGTCATGACCAGTCTCGTGTGGGAGCTGGAGCGCACCGGTGGGCGATACGGTCTTCAAACGATGTGTGAGGGGGGCGGCATGGCCAACGCCACCATCATCGAGAGGCTCTAGCCTTCGGCTCGGCGGCCGCTGGCGTTGGCATCATGACCGGGACTCTCGCTGTCGACATCGTGATCGCCGTCGTGATCGGTCTCATCATCTGGCGTGTCTCCATGAGGGTGATCAACATGTTGTCGACACCGCCCCAGGAGCTCGACCCTTCCGATGTGATCGAAGTCGACCAGGACTACAAGTGCTCGGTTTGTGGCGCCGAACTGACCATGAGGGCGGTCAATATTCAGGAAGACAAGCCCCCCAGGCATTGCCGAGAGGAGATGGACCCGGTCTGGCGTCCGGGTTAGCCCCGGAGTGGCGCATCGCGCCGCCCGAATCTTCAACTTTCCTAGAGAAACTACAAGGGTGTGGTTATCCAGAGCATTGTCCACATGGTGTGGAGAATTACAAGCGTGTAACTCGTGACGAAGTCACTCCGTGGATTGACTATCGTCGCCGAGTGACATGCCAGAGTCGAAGCGTCGTAAACCAAAGAACCGACCACCGTCACAGAAGGTGATCGCCGCCGCCAAGGAAAAGGACCCCAGTCCCACCTGGTATGTGGCACTGATGGCCGGTCTCATGATCATTGGCGTCATTCTGGTTCTGGTCCGGTTCATACTCCAGATGGACCAGTTGGTGCTGGTGGCCGGTCTCGGGTTCATCGCGGTCGGATTCCTACTGACGACCAATTACCGATAGCTATGGCGTCGTCGTCGACGTCACGATCGTCGTAGTGGTCGGCGGGGGCAAGGTGGTGGTTGTTGGCGGCGGTTGGAACTCACCGATGGTGACAGTGACAATGTCTCCGGGCCCGGCGATATTTCCCTCCGAGGGGATCTGATCGACGATCGTACCGTCCTGAGCGGGATCCCCAACGGGTTGAGTGCTGTTGGACACGTTGAGGATGAGACCAAGCTCGTCGAGAACCAACTGCGCCTCGTCCTCGGTCAAACCGATCAGGCCGGGCACCTCTACAGGCTCGGCGCCCTTGGAGACGATGAGGAGGATGGTGTCACCTGAAAGCACCTCGCTGCCGGCCTCAGGATCGGTTCTGATGACATCGCCAAAGGCCACCTCGTCGGAAAACTCCTCATTGACACTGAACTTGAGCCCGAGCTCGGTCAGCTGGGCGATGGCGTCGAGTTGAGACATGCCGGCAAGTTCGGGAAGCGTGATCACCTCTGGTCCTGATGAGACAACCAGGTTGATCGGTGTTCCTGCGCCCACTTCGACACCCGCGGCGGGCGACTGCTCAATCACAACATCGACCTCGAAGTCGGCATCAGGACGCGTTACGACTTGGCCGACGGCCAATCCCGCGGCTTTGATGAGTTGTTCGGCGTCGTCGACGTTCTGACCGATGACCGGAGGTACCGAAAACTCCTCCGATCCGGTCGAGATGAACACATCGATGATGGAGCCGACCTCAGTCTCGGCTCCGCCGGGGGGGTCGGTCCTGATCACTATTCCCGTCTCGACTGTGTCGTTTGTCTCGAACCGCGGGTTGGGAACGAATCCGTCGGCCTGAAGTCTCTGCAGAGCGGCGTCCTGAGTGAAATTCGTCACGTTCGGGACGGTTGCGATCTCGACATCGGCGTCGACGCCGCCTGCCAGTCGGAAAAGGAAGAACATGAGAATGGCGAGACCCACGAGCAAGGCAAACGCCGTGATGATGAAAGGCATTTGAGAAGGAGGCTCATCCTCGATCTGCCGGTAGACCTCGTCGGGTGGCACCGTGGGTGGGGGGACGGCCGACATCACCTGTGTGGCTTCGGCGCCGGCAGCTGCACCTCCGGCCGCAACCGGCACGACCGGTGGGACTACGACCGGATCACCCTTGAGTACGGCAAGCAGATCCTGACGCATCTCCTCAGCCGACTGGTAGCGGCCAGCCGGGTCCTTGCGGAGGGCCTTGGTCACAACGACGTCAAGCGATTCGGAAACATCCGGGTTCAGTGATGACGCTGGGGGCGCCTCGGCCGACACATGTTGGAAGGCGACGGCCATAGGGCTCTCACCGGTGAATGGCGGGCGACCTGTGAGGGTCTCGTAAAGCACCACCCCCAACGAATAGACATCGCTTCGGGCGTCGGCGGCCGCGCCCTGGGCCTGTTCGGGGCTGAAGTAGGTGGCAGTGCCGATGACGGC
>JAZFTT010000208.1:0-2784 GCA_036446835.1 Acidimicrobiia bacterium | reverse complement strand
CGGTACTGAACGAGGGAAAGGCCATTCAGATCCAGCCGCTGGTCAGCGAGGCCTTCAACGCCGACTTCGACCGCGACAAGATGGCCGTTCCTCTCCCACTGTCGGCGGAGGCACAGGCCGAGGCCAGGGTCCTCATGCTTTCGACCAACAACGTGCTTTCTCCTGCTTCCGGACGACCCATCGTCACCCCGTCCCAGGACATGGTCATCGGCATCTACTACCTCTCTGAGTTCGTTGAGGACGCAATAGGGGCTGGTCGTTATTTCTCGGACCTCGATGAGGCCTTCATGGCCTACGAGATCGGCGAGCTCTCGTTGCACGCACCGATCAAGATTCGGCTCGGGGCGTTGGCAGGTGAGCCGGCAATGCACCACGACTTGAAGCAGACGCTCGGCGAGCTGTTGAACGACGAGCCCTTCGATGCCGGGTCGGCTGCCGAGACGACTCTCGGTCGGGTTCTTCTCAACGAGGCCCTGCCTGATGGCTTTCCTTTTGTCGATTCGGTCATCATCAAGAGTGACATCAAGCTTCTCGTCGAAGTCATCATCGAGCACTATCCGCGTTCGGCGGTGGCGAACACACTCGATCTGATCAAGGAGCTCGGCTTCCGGTACTCGACCAAGGCCGGTTTGACGATCGCCCTCGATGATGTCCGGACGCCGGGCAACAAGGCCGAGATCCTCGAAGCATTCGAGGACAGGGCTCAGAAGGTTCAGAACCTGTTCGCCAAGGGTGTGGTCACCGACGACGAGCGTCGCCAGGAACTCATCGAGATCTGGACCGAGGCCACTGAGAAGGTGACCGAGGCCATGAAGTTGGGCCTCAAGTCCGAGAAGTTCAACTCACTGGACATGATGGTTGGGTCTGGCGCCCGTGGAAACATGATGCAGGTCCGTCAGATCGCAGGCATGCGTGGTCTTGTTGCCAACCCCAAGGGTGACATCATCCCCCGGCCGATCATCTCGAACTTCCGTGAGGGCCTGTCGGTTCTCGAATACTTCATTTCGACCCACGGTGCTCGTAAGGGTCTGGCCGACACGGCTCTGCGCACCGCGGACTCGGGTTATCTGACGCGACGTCTCGTTGATGTCTCCCAGGAGATGATCATCCTGGAGGAGGATTGTGAGACCGATCGCGGAATCGTGATCAGCGTGATCGACGACCGTGGCGAGAAGATTCGCAACCTCCGCTCCCGCATATACGGACGCGGTCTCGCGGACGATCTCAAGGAAGGCCGCAGTCTCGTTGCAACGGAGGACAACAACAAGCTCCGTGCCGGCACGATCATCGGCACGAAGGAACTCCACGCGGTTGGAGATGCCGACGTCGAAACGGTTCGGGTCCGCTCCCCGTTGACCTGTGACACCCGTAGCGGAGTCTGTCAGTCGTGTTACGGACTGTCGTTGGCCACCGGCAAGATCGTGGAGCTCGGGGAGGCTGTTGGGATAATGGCCGCCCAGTCGATCGGTGAGCCGGGTACCCAGCTCACCATGCGCACATTCCACACCGGTGGAGTAGCCGGATCCGACATCACCCACGGTCTCCCCCGCGTAGTGGAGCTGTTTGAGGCTCGCACTCCCAAGGGAAGGGCCGTGATGTCCGAACTGACCGGTGAGGCCCGATATTTCGACGACGAAGAGGGCCGTCGCATCGTGGTGACGGCGGGCGACGACGAGGCCGTGTACCCGATCTCACGCTTCGCCAAGCTTCGCTTCACCGAAACCGTGGACGTCGAGGCGGGAGAGCAACTCACCGAGGGACCGCTCGACCCCAAAGAGGTCCTCGAGATCCGCGGTGTCCGGGCTACTCAGCAGTACCTGGTCGATCAGGTTCAAGAGGTGTACAAGTCCCAGGGTGTGGAGATTCACGACAAGCACATTGAGATGATCGTGCGTCAAATGCTCCGCAGAGTGCGAGTGGTTGCCCCCAACGAGTCCGACTTCCTGCCGGCTGCGCTGGTCGATGACCAGAAGTTCCGGGACACCAACAAGGAGCTGGTCGGCGATGACAAGCGCCCGGCGGAAGGTCGTCCCGAGCTGATGGGAATCACCAAGGCTTCCCTCGCCACCGACTCATGGTTGTCCGCCGCCTCGTTCCAGGAGACCACCCGTGTCCTCACCGATGCGGCCATCCAGAGCCGCTCTGACTTCATGAGAGGTCTCAAGGAGAACGTGATCATCGGTCAGCTGATCCCGGCCGGGACGGGTGCCACCCAATATCAGAAGCTTCAGCCGTCCTTGCCTGGCGCGACCACGGTCGCCAGTCTTGGTCTTCTGGGCGAAGGTGGTCGCCCTCCGTCCGAAGACGAGGGTCTCCCCGACGATCCCGCCGAATGGCTCGCCTCCCTCGGCAACTCGTCGCCCGAACCCGAAGAGGAGTAGACCGAACCTCGCATCGATAGCCGTTTTGTGAAGATTTACGCGGCTTATGCCCGCGCGAATCTTCACAAAACGAAGGTTTGGCGTCTAATTCGTAAGGTGTTACCGTTCGTTGTGCGGCCGGTTGATCCGGTCGATTTGGTACGCGCGACGACGGATACATAGAATCTGTCATCGTTCCCCGGCTCCTCTGGCGAGGGCCACTCGGAACGAGCCGGGTGCTCTCAGCACCCGGTACGCAAAGTTTCACAGCGAGAACGGCGCTTGGGGTGTGTCCCCACGCTGTTCCTCGCGCGGAGGAAGAATGCCAACGATTGAGCAGCTTGTCCGCGAGGGCAGGAAGCCAAAACAGAAGAAGGCGAAGACAGCAGGTCTTGCCGGCGCCCCGCAACGTCGTGGCGTCTGC
>JAZFTT010000207.1:0-4109 GCA_036446835.1 Acidimicrobiia bacterium | reverse complement strand
TTCACTCCGAAGTCGTGCTCTCCGAACTGAGACACGGCCGCCTCCAGCATTTCCCGGCCGGCGTCGAGGTCTTCGAAAAGAGCGCCGGCAAACCCTTGCGACATCGCCTTCCACTCTGCGTCTTCAGTCTCCTCGAAACGCCCGATGGCACCCATAAAACGAGCTACTGCCTTCTCAAAATCCCCGGTCTGAAAGGCGAAGAAACCCACAAGCCAATCGAGTTTTGGAGTATCTAGTTGTTCGTCAGCGATGGCGACCCACTGCGCACCATCTGTCGCACGATCTCCGTTGAACCAGTAGACCCAGATATGACAAAGCACATCCACCATGTCGGCACTCCGGCCGTGGTCGAGGCTCCAGTTCATTGCCGTTAGCAAACTGGTGTGATCGACCTGGATCTCCTTCTCCACCGTTTCACTCCTCTGTATTCGTCGCCCCCACTCAGGAGTCACCGCGACGTAGTAGTCGACCAATCGACCCATGACGACATCGGTGGCACCTGACTGGCTCAACAACTCCGCCCCGTAGTCCCGCAGGAGCACAAGTTGGCGGTACCGCGTGCCCCCGGGTTGGTCGGTGACAACGTTGACCAGAGAGTTATCGATTAGAGCAGCGAGTTCTTCAAGAAGGTCGCCATCGATGTCCGAGCCGGCCACATACTCGAGTTGGGCAAGGGTGGCGCCTGCAGGAAATATGGACAAGCGAGAGAACAGGCTGCGTTGACTCTCGGTGAGTGCCTGAAGACTCCAATCGATCGTCGATCGAATGGTGCGGTGCCGATCGGGAGCATCGGCCGCTCCCGACCCGATTGCGTCCAACGACTTCGACAGCATCGCCTCGAGTTCGGTGACACCCACCAACCTCGTCCGGGCAGCAACCAGCTCAATAGCCAACGGCAAGCCGTCCAGTCTTCGCACCAGGGACCGCACGGCCTCGGCGTCGGCGCCGTCGTCGGCCAGAGTCACCCCGTATCCAGCGGCCCGCTCATAGAACAAAGTCACTGCCGCCGAGGTCGATCCTCCACCGTTTTGGGACACAAGTGGCTCAACCTGGAAAATCCACTCACTGGTGATGCGCAGCGGGGTCCGACTGGTGGCAATAACACGGACCTCGCCGGTCAACTCAAGCAACTCAGCCACCGTCGTCGCCCCTTTCTGAACGTGCTCAAAATTGTCCAGCACCAAGAGTGTGGGCCGAGTAATCCTTGCCGCCGCAAGTGACACAGTCGAGGCCGTGCCTTCGGGGTGAGCGCCGACAGCCTCTGCAATGGCGAGACCGACATCGTCCGCCTCGCTGAAACGCGCCAGATCGACGAAAAAGGCCCCTCCCGCAAACCCATGGGACAGATCATGGGCCGTCTCGACTGCCAGCCGGGTCTTGCCAATCCCTCCAGGACCCAACAACGTCACCAATCGGCTTTCGCCGTCGACGACCACATCAGCAATCGCCCTCTGCTCAGACTTTCGGCCCACAAACGAAGTCGGGTAGATCGGCAGGGCAACACCGCCTCCCACCGTATTGAGGAGCGGAGGAAAGTTCTCGAGAAGATCCGGTGCCACCAACTGAAAAACCCGCTCAGGGCGTTCCATGCCGCGCAGCGTGTGGGTTCCGAGATCCTTCAGAGAGACCCCCTCGGGCAGAGAGTCTTCAACCAGTGCCCTCGTGGAGTCGGAAACCAGAACCTGGCCTCCATGAGCCATTCCCTCGAGACGGGCGACCCGGTTGACCACCGGTCCGTGATAGTCACCCTTCTCGCTCTCCAGCGTTCCGGTGTGAAGGGCCATCCGCACCTTCAGAACCCCTATCGACCCGGGCCAGTCGACCGACCGCAGCCACTCTTGAGCACCGAGCGCGCATGCCACGGCTTTGTCTGCGGCAGGAAACACGGCGAAGAAGCCGTCACCCTTGTCCTTGACGACGACTCCCCCATTGCTGGAGATGGCATCGAGTAGCAGGCGGTTGTGTTCGGTCAGGGCCACCGCCATCTCGGAGCGGTGGGTATCCCACAACCGGCTGCTCTCCTCGATGTCGGAGAAGAGGAGCGTGATAGTGCCGGAAGGAAGCGAACTCGTCACAGAGCGATCGATTCTATCGCCCACACCATCCTCCCTGCTCAACAACCAAGGATCCTCACAATGTTGCCAACAGATCCCTTTCGACGCGCAGCAGTATCCAGTTGGCCCATGCAGGTGAGACGACCGCCGGAAGCGATGCCAGAGCCATCGTGACCGCCCAGCGAGGCCCCGACCATGTCGGTACACCGGCGTCGACGGCGCAATCCCGGTAGTGGCGATCTGTGAAGAGCATCATCAGGACCGCAGCGGCCCGCGCGGGACTGAGTCGGGGAAGGTCGGCGGTTTCTACCAGACGGCGAAATGAGCCGGCGCGCTTGGTGGCCAAAAGCATGAGATCACGGCGTGCCAAGGCCACATCCTTGGCCGCCTCACCGGCGCCGTCCGAGCCAAGGTGGGGCCGGAGTACGGGGTGATAGGCAATACCGCGTCGAAGATCCTTCTCGATGTCCCGGGTGATGTTGGCAAGCTGGATGAGCTCTGACACTTCCAGGGCGTCTCGCTCATGGTCACCGGAAATCTCACCCAGCAGGAGTTCCATCACAAACAACGCCGGGAGACCAATGACACGGTGGCAATAGTCGAGAACCTGCTGCTCCTGTGCCAGCACCCCGCCCTGCTGCTCGAAGAGGCTGGAAAACTCGATCATCCCCGACGCCATCTCCTCGACAAGCCGGGTGATGCGACTTCGAGTGATCGTGTCGAGGTGGAGAAACATCTCATCGACCAGTCGGTGACGGTCGATCAGCAGGAGGTGTGCCTGATCGCGTGAGTCGGCAATCGACGGATTGGGAGAGGGTGGGGCCACTCCCGGACGATCGGTGCTGAAGCGGCCGGCGAACAGCAAGAGCGCCTCTCGAGCCTCAGATGGAGTGGCGGAGAGGTCCTCGTAGGTGTCGAGCATGCGGGCGTACAGATACCCCACCGCCGCAGCCCGGGCCGCGTCTTCCGGAAGAAGAAGAATGCTGGGTGCGAACGACCGGGCCGCGTGAGGGAGGATTGCCCAAACAAACCGCTCGGGATCCTCTATCGAGCCCAGATAATCGAAGCGGGGATCGTCCCGATCGACCATTGCGCCACGGATCAGAAGCCAAAGGCGGCGAATCGAGAACGGTAGGAGCGACACCTCTAGACGCTGGAGGGTTCCAGTCGGCAGAAGCATGACGCCTCTATCGGCACATCGGCCCGAGCCTCGGCCAAATCCAGCCGCTGTTTGATCGATCCTGCCTCGACTGTCTCCCCGCGGAGGACCAGGCATTCGTGTAAGCCGTGGAGCGCCCAGACATTGTCGGGATGTTGAGATGCACGGCTGAGCGTGTCATCCAACCCCAGGTCGGCCCGGTAGACCGCTTCAGCTTCTTCGGTCTTTCCCTGTTCGAGCAGAAGTGCGCCGAGAGCGTGGCGGGCAGGCTGCATCCAGGCCCACGGCTCGTCGTAGGGAAGGGAGTCGTCGAGTTCGACCGATCGACGCAGATGATCAAAGGCCATGTCGTAGGCGCCCTGGCGGTAACTCAGCTCGCCTTCCAACATCGCCTCGGCGATGTTCAAGATGTCGAGGCAGGTGTTGTTGAACAGCATTCGGGTCTCGGGGACGGCGGCTTTGGCATCCCGGAAGGCCTCTCTCGATGAGACGGCGGCAGCAATATCGCCGGTGGCCGCGTAGGCGACCGTCTTTGCGTATTGGATCATGGCGGTGGTCACGCTGTAGAGCTCTTGATCCTGGGGAAGCTCCTGTGCCTTGATCTCGTCCCACCTGCCAAACCGGATCATCACATGCTGTTTCATCGGGATGAAGGCCTCCAACCAGTCGGCCATAGGTCGGACAATGTCGTCGGTCAACGTCTCGGCGAGTTCGTCGGCGGCTTCCATGGCCGGCCGAAGCTGACCCAGAAACATGGCGCCATAGATCTTGAAGTGATAATTGTGACAGCGATAGACGGTGTAGAAGTTGTCCGCTCCGGAGCGGGCGAGGTACTCGCGATCGGCGGCGATGGCTAGATCGTTGCGTTCAACGACATTCTGATAGCGCCCGCAGAG
>JAZFTT010000206.1:0-2819 GCA_036446835.1 Acidimicrobiia bacterium | reverse complement strand
GCGGGCGTTTGTCGTCCACGGCGAGTCGGGTTGGGACGAACCCACCCCCGTCGGTCCCTACCACCTGTTCGAAGTAACTCAGTACACAGTGACCCATAGGGTCGAGGACCCCGCCGATTTCGGTGTTCCTCGATGCAAGCCAGCGGACCTTGCAGGCGGCGACCCCGCTTACAACGCCGCCGAGCTGCTGAAAGTGCTGGGTGGGCAGACCGGTCCGCATCGAGACGCTCTGACTCTGGGGGCTTCACTGGCCTTACGCGTAACCGGGAAGGCCAACGACCCAGTTGATGGGCTCACCCAGGCAACAGCGGCGATTGACAGCGGTCGGGCTCTCGCCCTTGTGAACCGTCTGGACGAGACGGTCCATGTCTGACTTTCTCTCCACCATGGCCGAAGTCAGCAAGCGGCGGGCTAGTGAGACAAAGGCCAGGGCCGGCCTGACGGGGCTTACCTCCAGAGCTTCGTCCGCCCGGCCGGTGGTGTCCCTGGATCTCCCTGAGAAAGGGTTCGACCTGATCGCGGAGGTGAAGCTGGCCAGCCCGACCGACGGTCAACTGCTCACTGCTGCCGACCCGGAACGTCGGGTGCAGGAACTCGCCTCGCTTTACAAGGACGGTGGCGCCGCAGCCATATCGGTCCTCACCGAGCCTTCGAGATTCGAGGGCAGCCTCGACCATCTCGAGGCGGCCGCGGCCGCCGTCGATGTGCCGGTGATGCGAAAAGACTTCCTCGTTGACCCCATTCAGGTGATCGAAGCTCGAGCAGCGGGAGCTTCCGGTGTTCTCCTAATCGCGAGACTGACCGACGGTTCACTGCTCACCGAGATGACGGATGCCGCCATCGGACTTGGCATGTTCGTCCTGGTGGAAGTCTTCGATAAAGCCGACCTCGACATGGCGTCGATCCTCTTCGATCGGGAGGTGTTGATCGGTGTGAACACCAGAGATCTCACAACCCTCGAGGTCGAACCCGGACGGCTGGCACGCCTGGCACCTCATCTTCCCGGTCATCTGCCAGCAGTTGCTGAGAGCGGGATGGGGTCAACGGGTGACGCGGAATTCGCCGCCGGACTGAGCTATCGAATGGCATTGGTCGGGACAGCCCTTGTCACATCCGAAGCACCCGAAGAGACCACCCGGGCGCTGATAGTTGCGGGCCGCCGGATGATCGCGACAGAGGCCGCATCATGAGTGTCCACATCAAAATCTGTGGAATCACCGACCTTGCCGGTGCCCAAGCCGCAGTTGAGGCAGGTGCCGACTCGATCGGTTTCGTCTTCGCCCTCTCCGTGCGAAAGATCTCACCGACCGCGGCCGACGCTATAGCCTCGAAACTGCCGGCGACCGTGGACGGTGTCGCCGTCTTCAGTGACCCGTCGCGACACGCCATAGAGAGGGCTCTGTCCGGTTTCGATGCCGACGTGGTCCAGGGCGACCACGGGTCCCTCCCGGTAGGGGAGGGTCGTCGCCTGCTCCCGGTGTTCCGGCAGACGGTCGACTCATTGGAGCAGATCGCTGCGCACATTGACGGCGACCGGTTTGTCTACGAAGGACCGCGTAGTGGCACCGGTGATGTTGTCGACTGGGAACTGGCCGCTGAAGTCAGCCAACTGGGTCAGATGACCCTGGCGGGTGGTCTCCATCAACACAACGTCGGGGAGGCCATCTGGACGGTGAGACCGTTCGGCGTCGACGTGAGCAGCGGGGTCGAGTCGAGGCCCGGAATGAAGGATCCAAACCGGATTAGGGCGTTTATCGAAGCGGTCAGAGAGGCCGAGAAAGACCTGGTGAGAGTGTGACCGCTACGACTTCGACACTGTTCGATGACCTGGTGAAGGGTCGGCCTCCGGTAGATGGCCGGTTTGGCCCCTATGGGGGGCGATTTGTCCCCGAAACCCTGATGGAGATCCTCCAACGTCTGGAAACTCGCGTGGTTGAGCTCCTGGCCGACTCCGGATTCCACTCGGAACTCGAAACAGAACAACGCGACTTCATCGGACGGCCTACTGCTCTGACCCGGGCGCCGGCTCTGAGTGAGCGCTGGGGAGCCGATGTGTTCTTGAAAAGGGAGGACCTTTGCCATACCGGCGCGCACAAAATCAACAATGCGATCGGTCAGGCCCTGGTCGCCCGACGTATGGGTGTGGACCGTATCGTCGCCGAGACCGGTGCGGGTCAGCACGGTGTTGCCACCGCAGCGGCGTCGGCGCGGGTTGGCCTTCCCTGCACTATCTACATGGGTGCGGTCGACGCCCTGCGACAGAAACCGAATCTGGAGCGGATGAAACTTCTCGGTGCTGATGTCGTCATCGTCGAAGCCGGAGACCAGACGTTGCGTGCCGCCATCGACGAGGCGTTCCGGGCCTGGGTCGCCGACCCGGAGAGCACTTACTACCTGTTGGGTTCGGTGGTCGGCCCCCATCCGTATCCTTGGATGGTAAGGGAGTTCCAATCGGTGATTGGCAACGAGGCCCGGGCCCAGTTCATTGAATCGGATCTTGGTCCTCCCGACGTAGCCGTCGCCTGTGTCGGAGGAGGGTCGAATGCCATCGGTCTCTTCCGCGGATTCATTGCAGATCCCGAAGTCGAGCTTTTGGGTATCGAGGCCGCCGGCCGTGGCGGCGCTGATGACCCCCATTCGTCCACGCTCGGCTCAGGGACCTTGGGAGTACTCCACGGTGCCATGATCCCCCTCCTCCAGGATGAGCACGGTCAAGTGTTGGACACCCATTCACTGGCGCCTGGCCTCGACTACCCGGGAGTCGGTCCCGAGCACGCTCTTCTCCGTGACCTGGGGCGAGCCCGCTACGAGTCGGCGAC
>JAZFTT010000205.1:0-3241 GCA_036446835.1 Acidimicrobiia bacterium | reverse complement strand
GCGGGGGGAGTCTCCTGGCTGCCACATCGTTTCCTCTTGCCACGTGCTCCCTGGACGGAGGGTGACGATGGCGCCGTTCCCGGGCTTGTCGTTTTGCAGATCGGATAGAGGTGATCCGATCAATCGCAGACGTCCCGCCTGGATCGGGTCCTGATGGGACACGATCACGACATCACCGTGTGGATGCTCCTCATCCAAGCGACGGGCGACGCCCGCAACGCGATCTGCAAGATCACTGAGACTCTCATCGACGAAATCGAGCCGATCGGGGTGCTCAAGATAAGCCTCCAGCTCGCCTGGGAAGACATCCGGTAATGACCCCCAGGGGTGACCTTTCCATCTGTCGGAGATCGACCACTCGGTGAGATCCTCATCAACACGCACCGGCACACTGGATCTGGCCGCTATCTCCTCAGCGGAACGGAGTGAGCGCTCGAGTGGAGACGACCAAATAGCGACCACAGGTCGTGGACCGAGATACCTGCCGACCCGTCTCGCCTGATCGAGGCCATGGGGAGACAGACCGAAGCCTGGTATTGCGCCACATACGAGGTGTTGCGGATTGTCGACCTCCGCATGTCTGACAAGGTGGACCAATGCCGCCATCTGCTCAGTTTGGCCGGTTGCCTCCACAATCGGGGGTAACTTCAGGGGCCGTGTGGTTAGAGCCAATCCTCCATGTCGATATGGATTCGTTCTTTGTCGAAGTCGAGCGTCTTCGAGATCCAACGCTGGTGGGTCGTGCGGTTGCCGTAGGGGGGACTGGCAAACGAGGTGTCGTCGCCAGCGCCTCCTACGAGGCTCGCCGGTTTGGAGTTCATTCCGCTCAGCCGACCGCGTCAGCTCTCAGGATGTGTCCGGATCTGACGATCGTTCCGGCGGCGCATGGCCGTTACAGCGAGATTTCGGTTCAGGTGTTCGTCATCTTTCGCTCATTCACTCCTCTCGTGGAGGGTCTCAGTCTCGACGAGGCGTTTCTCGACGTGACCGGTCTGAGGAATCACTACAGATCGTCGACCGAGGTTGGAGAAGCCATCCGCGAGTCGTTGAGCACAGAGCTTGGACTGCCTGCATCCGTGGGTGTCGCTTCAACCAAGTTCATCGCCAAGCTGGCCTCCGAAGAGGCGAAACCAGACGGTCTGCTCCATGTCGCCACGAACACTCAGCTCGAGTTTCTTCATGAATTGCCTGCCAGTTCTCTTTGGGGTGTTGGCCCGGCAACTCTCAGCGGTCTCGAGCGCCTCGGTGTGAAGACCGTTGGAGACATCGCCGAGATGCCGGGGTCGGCATTGGCATCTGCATTCGGCCCAACCGCTGGACGCCACCTCCATGATCTCGCCAACGGGGTCGACCCACGACGGATAGAGCCAGATGTGAAAGCAAGGTCGATCTCGGTGGAGCAGACCTACGAGGCCGATCTGGAAGGCGTCGAGGTGGTTGAGGCTGCTCTCCTTGCCCATGCCCAGAAGCTTTCAGGGCGCTTGAGACGGAGTGGGCTGTCGGCACGAACCGTCACACTCAAGGCCCGTTATGAGGACTTCAGTACCGTGACCAGAAGCCACACTCTCGACGGGGCAATCGACGGGTCTCGCGATCTGTACAAGATCGGGCTCGAGCTTCTGGATGGCGTTGACGTGTCACGACCCGTGCGACTGCTCGGCCTGACCGGCTCGTCTCTCGAGGAGTCGTCAGAACCAAAGCAACTGGAGCTAGATAAATCTGAGGTTTGGGATCGTATGGAGGATGCCATCGCCGAGATACGAGACAAGTACGGGGATCGTGCGGTTTCCCCGGCTCGATTGCTCGATCGGCCCAACCCGAGTCATCCAGAAGATCAGGGCTAATTGCCTCGCCACTCGGTGTACTGTTGTGGTGGGCATCGAGCTTTGAGCAAGCCCGGGTGAACATATGGGCCTCGACGACAAAGAGCAGAAGATTCTGGCGGACATCGAACGTCAGTTTTACGACGAAGATCCGGAACTCGCCCACGCCGTGCGACAGATCGAGCGACCGGCACGGGTCGGGCTGAGGTTGTCTCTTGTGGGCGTGGTGGCGGGGCTGGTGATCGTGATCGCGTACGTGTCGACGACCTGGGTGGCCGTTCTTGGATTCGCTCTTTTGGTTGTCTCGGCTACTGCCCTAGTCAACGCTCTTCGCGCCCGAGGATGGAAGGTCCCCATCAAAGAATCGGACGAAGAGCCTGTCGATTAGACAACCCCTGATTCGTCCGACGCCGACCTGTTCCAACCGACTATTGTTCCAGTCCCCAATCGACGCGCTCGCGGGCGCGCGCCGATCATCGGGAGAGGAAGACGGGCCCTTGCCCCGGGTCTGTTGGCAAGGTTTAGGAAGGACAAAGTGGAGCAGGCATTCACCGCCGAGCAAGCATGCCGACTCAGCAATTGCACTCATCACCAACTGCGCTATTGGGACCGCGTCGGTTTGGTGGGGCCCTCAATTCAAGGGACCGGCGGCAGGCCTGGTGTCCGACGGCTCTATTCGTTCAGGGACCTCATCGCATTGCGTGTCGTTCGAAGTCTGCTCGACAATGGCATGTCTCTTCAGCGGGTGCGCCGTGCCTGGGACTATCTGCGTCGCGAAGGAGGCATGGACGGTCATCTCTCAGACGTCAAGCTCGTAACTGACGGGTTGACAATCTTTCGTGTCAGCAGTGACGATGACGAGTTGATGGACGCCCTTCGCGAGGGGCAGTTGGCCTTCTTCGTCGCCATCGATGAGATTGCCCGAGAGGTTGAGGAAGATGTCACTCATTTTGAGTTGGATCGGGACACTTTCCTGACGATGCTGCGCCGCGTCGAAGAGGATGTCAGCGAAGAGCGCACCGCCTCGGGCTCCTAGCGCCGTCCGATCAGAGAGCGGGTGCTGATCGCTGCCTTGGCCCTGGTCACACCGTCATAACGTCTGAGTATCCATCCTTCGACCTCGAGGAGGTCCGACTCTTTGGCTTCTCCCGTTCGACCTCCGTAAATGGCGGCTGAGTAGCTGACAGCCAGGGAGAGAAGAGCGGGATCGGTCTCGGTGGCGAACTCCATCGGGGTCTTGGAGGGGTGAACGGTCTCACCGAGGTCGGTGAGTTGGTCGACGATCTCGTCCCAGGCCGCGGTGATGTCCCCGTTTCGGATCGTCTTCAGACGGCGTCTTCTGCGCAGAGACTTGAGGAGGGGGATGACACCGGCGAGAAGGGCGATCACCGGAAACGCGAGAATCCACCAGCGGGGAC
>JAZFTT010000204.1:0-9101 GCA_036446835.1 Acidimicrobiia bacterium | reverse complement strand
TGATGAAGTCGGCGAGGGCTGGGCGTTGGTCGCAAGGCCGAGGACGCAGGCATAGCCGAAGCTACGTCGAGGACGAGAACGCCGCGAGCGGAGTTCAGACCCGTCGAATTCGCGACATGATCAGCCGGACGGGACACTAGGGGCGTACACCCGAAAATCGACTGAAATCTGAAGAACCCGGCAGTGTTCGCCAAGGTCATCTCGCTTCGCCCTTGCTCCCCAGCCCCGGGGGCCTTCCCAAAAGGTTCGGCGTTAGCCTCGACACGATGAGCCGGTCGATCCTCGGAGCAGCCGTGAGGCGCGTTGAAGACTCGCGGCTGATCACCGGTGCCGGTAGATATCTGCAAGACATCCAGGTCGATGAGGCGTTATGGATGGTGCCTGTCCGTTCAACTATCCCCCATGGTCAGCTAGGGGATATCGACATCGACGCCGCACGTGATGCACCAGGCGTGGTGAAGGTTTATCTCGCCGGCGACCTGGACATGGCACCGATGCCGATCGGAGCTCCCGGACTCGACGAATCAACCCGCCGGCCTGCGATTGCATCTGTTCGTGTTCGGTTCGCCGGCGAAATCGTCGCCGTGGTGGTTGCGGAGAGCGAGCGAGCTGCTGTCGACGCTGCGGAGCTTGTATGGGCTGAGATTGAACCTATCCCGGTTGTGTCAACACCAGAGTCGGGCGCCGACCCGGACGCACCCCTCTTGTTCCCGGAGCTGGGCACAAATGTGATCTACGACCGTGGCGACCCTGACGACAGCGTTCTCGCCGACGCCGACGTCATAATCGAGACCAGCATCGTCAACCAGCGCGTCGCCGCCATCCCGCTCGAGACCAGTGGTGCCCTGGCGTCGCCCCGTGAAGATGGGGGGCTGGACTTTTGGCTGGGCAGCCAGTCGGCCCACGCCCACAAACGTGGCCTCTCGAAAGTTCTTCGCCTCGACCCGTCCTTGATCCGTGTGAGGGTGCCCGATGTCGGCGGAGGTTTCGGAGCGAAGATCGCGCTCTATCCAGAACAGGCCCTCAGCGGAGCGATTGCACTCGACCTCGGTCGACCCGTCCGATGGAATGAGACCCGGACGGAGAACATGGTGGCGATGTGCCACGGGAGGGCGCAGACAACCGAGGTTCGCCTGGGAGCGACACGAGAGGGGTTGATCGTCGGAATCTCGCTTCGAGTCACCCAGGACGCAGGTGCATATCCCCAGTTCGGCGCCTATCTGCCCGTCTTCAGTCGACGTATGGCGGTCGGCCCCTACTTGATCCCCAAGGTCGAGTTCCTGTGGCGCTCGGTGGTGACGAACACCACGCCGGTGCATGCCTACCGCGGGGCCGGCCGGCCGGAGGCGACCATGGCACTGGAGCGAGCCATCGATCAACTCGCTGCAGAGCTCGATCTCGACCCCGCAGAGGTGCGTCGCCGCAACTTCATCGCTGCGGACACTTTCCCATATGTGACCGTGCTCGGCGAGCGCTACGACTCCGGCGACTATGAGACTGCTCTCGACCTCGCTCTGCGAAAAGGCGGGTATCACGATGTCAGGGCGGAACAAGACCGGCGACGACGGGCCAACGATCGCATTCAACTCGGAGTCGGCATCGGATCGTATGTAGAGATCACAGCGGGAGCAGGCCGGGAGGACTGGGGTGCAGTCGAGATCAACCCCGATGGCACGGCGACCCTCTACTCGGCGGGGGTGTCGCACGGCCACAGTCACGAGACCACGTTCGCTCAGATCGTCTCGACCGTTCTCAAGCTCCCGATCGACAAGATCAGGTTCGTACAGGGCGACACCGATGCCATCGCCCACAGCGGCGGGACGATGGCATCGCGGTCACTGCAGATCGCAGGCTCGGCCATCCTCGGTGCCGGGGAGAAGGCCCTCCACAAGGCGCGTGCGGTGTTCGCCTATCACGCCGAGGCCGGAATCGACGATGTTGTCCAGTTCGAAGATGGGCGGATTGGGGTGGTAGGCGTTCCCACATCTGCGATGACCCTCGCCGAGATCGCCGCGGTCGCCTCCGACCCTTCAAACCTCGCTGATGACATGGAGCCAGGTCTGCGGGGTGAAGAGACGTGGAACCAGGAGGAAGCCACCTTCCCCTTCGGGACACACCTGTCGGTTGTGGAAGTGGACACCGAAACCGGCGCGGTACGTGTTCTTCGACATGTCGCCTGTGATGACGCCGGAGCAATCCTCAACCGCATGGTCGTCGATGGCCAGGTGCACGGTGGTGTCGCTCAAGGGGTAGGGCAGGCGCTCTTCGAGCAGTTCGTGTACGACGACGCCTACCCGATCACCGGAAACCTCACCAGCTATCTCATCCCGACCGCATCGTCGCTGCCATCGTTCGAGGTGGACCACACCGAGACCGTCACACCCGAGAACCCCCTCGGCGCAAAGGGCATCGGCGAGGCGGGGACCATCGGATCGACTCCCGCCATCGTCAACGCCGTAATCGACGCCCTGGCCCCGTTCGGCATACACAGTCTCGACATGCCTTTGACTCCTGGCAAGATCTGGACGGCCATCGAATCAGCGCGCTGATGCCGCTTTTGGCCTGCTGAGCTGGTCACGTCAGGCCAGCAGACCTGTATGAGGAAAGACCCGGAGCACGCCAAGCCCCAGGCGTTCTAACTGACCCGATGGCCACTGTACTCGTGTCGACGACGCCGAGCTTTTTGCTACGGGCTGAAAGCCGCGTTCTCCCTCAACCTGAGGCCGGGTTGGGGCGTCCCCTATATCCCCTCAACCTGAGGCAGTAATGGGAGGTGCCACCGTCCGAGCCGATCGCCCTCAAACCCAAGGCCTAATCGGATCACCCAATAGCGGTTGCCATGTCTCCGGCCTCAGTGGGAACAACGAATCTCATACTCACAGACCGTACTCGCCGGTGATGACAGATCGTGATGTCGCAGAGAAGTGGTACAACCCAACTCTCGGTTTTGAGTCTGAATCTGACCTGTCGTCTGCGAACCTTTTCGTGGAGCAGTCCTGTCTGTGGGTGGTGGCTGATGCTTGGCTGGGAGTCAGGGCGGTTGCTGGCTCTAGCCTGCTGTCATGAAGCTCATCAAAACACTTTCGCTGTCTGTCGCCGTTCTTGCCGGGGTCGTCGCCGGAATCGTGGTTGTGGCCTCGGTGGGAGACTTTCTCAGCAGCTGGTGGGCTGCACTCGCCATTGCATCCGTGCTGGTCGCGGCACTTCTTATCTGGAACCTGGCCAAGAGCTGGGTGCCGCGTCGCATCATCCTCGAGCTCGACCTAGCGCGAGGGGTTGTTGAGCACACGCCTGATTCACCGTTGGCGAATGCGGTGGCAGGCGATGCGTATACGGTGCGTGATGTCGTCGATGTGCTGGCAAGGGCTCGCGCAGACAAGCGGGTCGTGGGCCTCGTGGCCAGGGTGGGCTACAAGGATTTCGGTGTTGCCCGGGCCGAAGAAGTCCACGACGCGGTGGTGTCATTTACTGCCTCGGGAAAGCCGGCCGTGGCATATTCCGAGGCTCTGGCCGAAGGGGGATCAGCGGCTGCGCTACCGGAGATGTTGATAGCGAGCGCGTTCGACAAGTTCTATCTGCAGCCGGGCGGCGACCTCAGCGTGCACGGTGTGCTTTCCCGCGCCACGTTCGTGCGGCGGGCGCTGGACAAGCTGGGAATCGTGCCCAGCATCGATCACCGCCACGAGTACAAAGCCGCCATGTACAGGCTTACGGAGGACCATATGGTGGAACCGCATCGGGAAGCGACCGCCGCGCTGCGTCGATCACACTACGACCAGCTAGTGGTCGGTATTGCGACAGGGCGGGGCCTCGAGGAATCCGCCGTGCGGGACACGATCGATCGCGCTCCTCTGCTGGCGTCGGAGGCCGTGAAAATGGGTTTCGTTGACGAGCTTCTCTATCGCGACGAGGTGTACGACCGAGTAGAGAAAGGGTGGGGAGCCAAGTCCAAGAAACTGGAAGCCGCGAACTATCTCAAACGAGCGGGTCGGCCCCATCGACGCGGGCCGACCGTGGCCCTCGTGTACGGCACGGGAGCCGTCGCCCAGGGCAAGTCGCGGTTCGATCCCCTCACCCGGCAGCCGACAATGGGGTCCGACGACGTGGCCAAAGCCTTCCGATCGGCAATTGACAACAAGAAAGTGAAGGCGATCGTTTTCCGAGTGGACAGCCCGGGCGGTTCGGCAGTGGCGTCCCAAGTGATAGGGCGCGCTGTCGACCAGGCGCGCGGAGCAGGCAAACCCGTGATCGTATCGATGGGAGAGGTGGCGGGATCAGGGGGGTATTGGGTGGCGGCCTCCGCCGACAAGATCGTTGCCCAGCCTGGAACCATCACCGGCTCGATCGGTGTTGTCACCGGCAAGCTGGTAACGAAGGAGGCATGGGCCAAAGCGGGCATCACATTTGATGAGGTCCACTACGGACAGAACGCAACGTTTGACAGCGCCGACCAGGATTACACCGAAACCGAACGAGCCCGGCAGCAAGCTCAGCTCGACTCGATCTATGAGACGTTCGTCGCCCGGGTGGTTGACGGGAGAGGCATCGATCCCGCCGATGTCCGCCAAATCGCCAAGGGCAGAATATGGAGCGGAGCAGACGCGGTGGAACGCGGTCTGATAGATGAGCTGGGCGGACTCGACCGCAGCTACACACTTGCCACCGAATCGGCGGGGATCGACCCGGAGAAGTTCCGCGTGCAAGTGTTCCCGAAACCCAAGTCGCCAGTGAGCCTGCTGCTGAAACGAGACGATAACGAAACCGCGCTGACAGAGATGATGCAAGCGTTGGCACCCGTGGCCAATGTCGCCGCGGAGTTACAAGCCGCTGTCGGTGCCGGGGTGGTCTCAATGCCAGGCTTCACCGCAAGGTTGTAGAAGATCCACCCCCACTGACATGTCAAAAACCGAAACAACTCGCCGTTTGGGCGTGGGATAGGCGGCTCTCTATTAAGGGTAAGAGCCGAAGAGGATCTCAGCGAGTGCTCGATACCCGGACACAGGGTCCGGTCCCAAGGTCTGGATCGACACGTGGTCCGCTCCGGCGGTGAGATGACGACGTAGGCCTTGGACGATCTCGTGCGGAGTGCCGGCCAAGACGAGCTCATCGACGAGGTGGTCGCTCCCACCGTCGCTCAGTTCGGGTTCGGTCCATCCCTCCCTCAGCAGGTTGTTGCGGTAGTTCACCAGTCTGAGATATCGGCTGACCATCGCCCTACCGATCTCACGAGCCCGCTCCTGGTCGGATTCGACGACCACGGTCTGCTCCGGAGCCAGTAGCGGGCTGTCACCGATGACCCCACGAGCGAACCGGGTGTGGCGAGGCGTCGTTAGATACGGGTGGGCGCCTCTGGTGTGCTCGGCTGCGGCAGCCAAAACCTTGGGGCCCAAAGCGGCAAGCACCAGGTTCTCTTTTGGCACGCCCGCGGCGTCGAGTCGGCTCAGGTAATCGAGAATGGTGGCCAATGGACGGCGATACTCAGAGGTCGCTTCCGGGTGGCCGATGCCGACACCGAGCAGGAACCGTCCCCGATGGCGTTCACTCACACGGTTATAAGAGTCGGCGACAGTGCTGGCATCGTCATGCCACATGTTGACGATCCCGGTGGCTATCGGGATGGAATCCGTGGCGTCCAGCAGCCCCTCGATGGTCCGAAGGTCGCCACTCGGTGAACCGCCTAACCAAAGAGCACCGAAACCGAGCCGCTCCACTTCCCGGGCAATCTCGGGAGTTGTCTCAGCGGCACGTCTGAAGATTCCAAACTCACCAATTTCAATCGTCATGTCTCTGCCAGTTTGCCTCGATAAAAGCCAGCACACGGTTCCATGCGTCGGCCGACTCGCTGGCGTACTCTTGGTATTTCCTGTCGAAGAACGAATGTGGCGCTCCCGGGTACACAACCACTTCGTTGGGCACACCGGCACCGTTCAACCCTTTTTCGAACTTGTCGATTGCGTCTTGAGGGATGCTCGGGTCGTCACCACCCATTAGCGCCAGCACCGGACAGGTCATGTCATCGACCCGGCCGATAGGACCGCCGTCATCTTCACTGCCTGGTCGCCCATAGAAACCAACCACACCGGACAACCCCAGCCCGTTGGCCGCCTGATGCCACGAATTCGACCCTCCGAAACAAAACCCGACAGTAAAGACGGGACGGTCCGGATCCTCGGCCCGGACCCGGGAAACAGCCGCAGCCACATCCTCACGTACCCCGTCCAACGTTGTTCTCTCCACGTGAGGCCAGAAGTCCCAGTCGCTGGAACGCTCCCCGACACCGGCGGTACGACCGAAATAGTCGATAGCGATCGAGTCGTGGCCGGTTTGCGCAAACCGGGCGGCCAGGTCTTTGTAGAACTGGAACAATCCGCGTACGTCAGGCAACACGATGATGGCCACTCTCGATGACTTTTCGCCGTACGCCTCAAACACCATGAACTCGTTGCCGTCTACCGCCGTCAACGTCGAATCGTGTGTGGTGACAGCACGGTCGCCGGCAGCGACCGGAGGTTCGGAATCATGATCGAAACACATGAAACCACCGTAGCCACAACAACTCCCCGAGCTCATGCCGAGTGAAGACGCTGACGGTCCCGACGATGCCAATAAGTCCCAGCTAGGCAGTTTGACCAGAGCTTCCTGACCCGGAGAACAAGGACGTGTTGGGGCCGGGAGGCCTGTCGTTGTTGTGGATTCGGGTCGTTAAAGCATCCAGGTCAAACGATGGTCGAACTTGAGCCCCGGAGGTCCTCCCCATGGCATAAGGGCTCCAGAACGAATTGATGAAATACCATCAGAGAAACTCGCCGAAGTGTTGCGATGACCCTTTGAGCCGGCACCGGTTGATATGGGCGGGGCGGAGCGCGGCTCGTTGAAAGCTAAGCATCAGGCTTGTACGCGCGGAAGTTGACACCCCGCGTGCCGAAATAGGCGACTGCTTTGCTCGGTAAAGTGGCTCCCTCGAACACGTTCTTCTTCCACGTGATCTCGAACCCCTCGAATCCGGCGGCCACAACCGTGGCCTCTAGCGCTGCTTCCAGCAGCGCTCCGGCAATTCAGTTGGTCCACAAGTCGATGTCGCTCTTCGCCCCCTCCGGGATCTCCTTCTCGACGGTGATGTCAGCGATCTGAATCCGACCGCCCGGCCGCAGGACGCGGAAGATTTCCTTGAAGACGCGAGCCTTGTCAGGGGAAAGGTTGACGACACCGTTCGATATCACCAGATCCGCCCATCCGTCTGATATCGGGAGCGACTCCGCATAGCCGTGACGGAACTCGAGCTGATCCAGCCCAAGTTCGGCTTTGGCTGAATTGGCTTTATCCAGCATCGCTTCCGTCATATCAACACCGATCACATGACCTGCAGGCCCGACAGCCCGGCCCGCAATCTGCGAATCGAGGCCCGCCCCAGAGCCGATGTCGACCACGTATTCACCGTCTACCGGCATGCCCATTAAGAACGGGTTGCCCATTCCGGAGAAGGAGGCCATGACTGACTCGGGAATCGTTTCCAGCCACTCTTGCTCGTAGCCGTTCATCGCCAATGCTGCCCGGCCGGTGTTGAAGTGGTAACCCCGGTCGGGGTCGTCGGCCACATCGGTGTACTCGCGGGAGATCTCGTCCCTGAGTATCTTTACCGCGGCGTTGTCGTCCGAAAACCTAGCCCTGATGGCCTCCTCATCCAGTTCGACATCAACGTTCGGGAGGAAGATGTAGGTCTTGAAGACACCGGTGTCGTATTTCTCGCTGCTTTCCCGCACCTCGACTTCTGGAGGCAGGGCGAGATCCCGGTACGCCGCCTCGGTCAGCAGCACGTATTCGTCTTCCGGCACCGAGTTCTTGGCTAAACGATGCACCGTGATCACATCTACACCTGACAGCGCTGGGAACTCCCCAACATGGGTGACTAGCGCCTCGCCGGAGTGGACGACGATCTTCAATTTGAGATCGCCGACCTCAACGCAGGCGTCACACTTGCATACGCTGTAAGCCAAGATCTCGACCAGCCGCTCCTGGAACACCCGGAAAAGGGCCAGTAAGCGCTCAACCAGACTGGAGCTCCGACGACGCCAAACCTCATCATCACCACTCTTGATCGCGTAGAGGAGAAGAGCGTCACCCTCGATCGAAGAGATGCGTAAAGGCACCTCAACCTGGTGCATCAGGCTCTCGAGCAGCTCCCCGATGATCATCTGGCTGTGCCGCAGTTCCCTGTCATGCGACACCATGAACTGCGTATACCCGCTGATGTCAACCAGCATCAACAGAACCGGCTGTGCCTCTGACTCGACCATCGTCTGGGTCATAGGGAGCAATCCTACGTAGCGAACCTCGTTGGTGCGGTTGCCGTGCAACAAACCGCCATCGAAAGCTCGCTTGGGCACTCAACGCTCGACAAAACGGGCGGCAAACCTGACTTACCGGAGCCTTGCCACAGGCTCAAAAAGGCGCTGACTTCCATCGACCGCCCGCACATAACGGCTGCGATTTCAGGAGGTCATTGCATCGTTTCGGCGAGCTTGTCTGTTTTCGTTGAAGACTGGCGTGACCGGTTTGTAGCAGACTGAAATTCAACGTGCAGAGCGTCGACTTCGACTGTTCCTCGTTCAGTCGAGGTAGGCGCTTGTCT
This sequence comes from Acidimicrobiia bacterium, assembly GCA_036446835.1. Taxonomy (GTDB): domain Bacteria; phylum Actinomycetota; class Acidimicrobiia; order Spongiisociales; family ZC4RG35; genus SZUA-217. The sequence goes on along the minus strand of JAZFTT010000204.1, from coordinate 472 downwards.
CGTATGTCGGATCAACAACTTTCCCCGTCCCCCGGCCGTAGGCTCCGAGTGCTTCGCCGATGCCACCGTGGAAGGTGGGAAACGCATAGATCATGCTTCTCAGCCGTTCTATCTTGGTTTTCTCGTGGACGGCGAGACTGAGCATTCCGAGAACCTCACCTGCATTGGGTCCGACGACAGTCGCACCTAAGAGAACCTTCTCCTGTTCATCGATGATCAGTTTGATGATTCCGCGGTTGCCAACGGTGTGGAGCCATCCTCTGAAAGTGGAAGGCACCTGTTTAAGGGCAATCGCCACTCTGAAGCCTTGCTCTTCTGCGTTTGCTTCGGTGATGCCGACTGCGGCCACCTCAGGATCAGTGAACGTGACCCTCGGTAATGCTTCGAAGTCGGGGATCAGCTGACTCTTCCCCATGATCTGGTTGGCGATGATCGTCGACTGATAGATACCGACATGGGTGAACATCGCCTT
>JAZFTT010000203.1:0-21827 GCA_036446835.1 Acidimicrobiia bacterium | reverse complement strand
CACCTGTGGGGGCACGAACTCTCCGTAACCGACACCGAGTTGATGAAAGTAGCTGTTGATCTGGCGGGCACGACGAGCCGACACCACAACAGTGGCGAATCTGTTGCCGATCTGGTCGATGACGTCTTCGATTTTCATTGGGTCCTTTGGGGGGATGAGAACCCAAGGCTACCTCATCGGGAGCCAATAATCAGATCCGCGACCTTCTGGGTCGCCTGATCCAGAAGGTCGTTGACCACTATGTGGTCAAACAGGCTCGGTGCCTCTTCGAGTTGGGTTTCGGCGATTCTCAAGCGAGTGGCGATATCCTCGCTTGCGGTGTCCCCTCTGGATAGCAACCTCTGCTCGAGCACCTCCGTCGAGGGCGGAGACACGAAGATCATGAGGGCGTCAGGTCGTTGTGCCCGAACCTGTCGTGCGCCGTCGATCTCGATATCCAACAGGACGTCCCTTCCGGACGCGATCTCCGTTTCGACCGGACCGGCGGGCGTCCCGTAGTGGTTCCCGTTGTAAATCGCCCACTCCAGAAGAGCATCTGAGGCGATCAACTCCTCAAACTGCTCTGTGGTCACGAAGTCATAGTCGACGCCCTGGGTCTCACCGGGGCGGGGTGAACGGGTGGTGGCCGAGACGGAGAAGGCAATGTCGATGCGATCGAGCAATCTTCTGATGATGCTGGTCTTTCCGGAACCCGAAGGCCCGGACATGACGATGATCCGCCCGGTCAACTCAGGAGAACTCTGCGAGCAGCGCCGCTTTCTGCCTATCTCCCAGACCTCGGATTCGTCGATTCTCCGCGATCCCGATCGATTCCATGAGACGTTTGGCCTTGATCTTCCCCGTACCGGGCATCGCCGCGATCAGGGACGCCACTTTCAACCCGGCCAGGAGCTCTTCGGCGTCGGCTTTGTCGAACAGCTCAGAGAGCGTCATGGAACCCGTCTTGAGAAGCTCCTTGACCTCTGCTCGAACCCGTCGTGCTTCGGCCGCCTTCTCAAGGGCCTTCATTCGCTGCTCTTGGGTCAGCTGTGGTGGCTGTGCCATGCTTGTGTGACTCCTCGCTCTCGTCCGGGCACCGCCGGACATCACCAGCGACCATAGCCAGAGCGACCAGCCGGGGACGGCTGCCCCGCTAGAAGAGTCCTGCAGCGCGTAATGAATCCACGAGAGACGCCGCCGACCCAACCGGGTCCGATGCCCCGGTGATGGCTCTCCCCACGACGATGAAGTCGGCTCCGGCACGGAGCGCCTCGACCGGGGTGGCTGTGCGCTTCTGGTCGCCCTGGTCGGACCCGGCTGGCCGGATGCCCGGAGTAACCGCAAGAAATCCCGGGAACAGCCCCTTCAAAGTACCCACCTCCAAGGGTGAGCAGATCACACCTTCAGCTCCGGCGTTCCTGGCCAGTCGAGCAAGCTCGACAGAGTGAGTCTGGACGGAGTCAGACACGCCCAAAGCCCTGAGATCGCGCTGGTCGAGCGAAGTGAGCACGGTGACGGCAAGGATGCCTACCTTCTCATCTTCTGAGCCAGCAGTGAGCCCCGATGCAACCGCCTCGATCATCCGGCTTCCGCCTGATGCATGAGCGGTGACCCACCGAGCACCATGAGCCGCTAGCTGGCGGGCAGCCCGCTCGGCGGTGGTCGGGATGTCGTGAAGCTTGGCATCGGCGAACACCGGCAGCCCGATTTTGGCTATTCGGGAAACAGACTCGGGCCCCTCACCCATGAGGAGCTCCAAACCCACTTTGTATCCCCCGACATGGCTCTCGAGGGATCGGGCCATGCTTTCGGCCTGAGTGAGACTGGGAACATCGAGAGCCACCAGAATCGGATTCACCACGTCTGGACCGTCCCCACCAGATCGGCCACGCTTTCGATTCCGAGTCTTGCCATGAGCTCTACCAGCTCCTTCGTTATCCGGATCCCTGCCTTTGGCTCGGCGAGATGGACGGTGCCGAGCTCGACCGCCGATGCTCCGGCCATGAGGTATTCCACAACGTCTGCACCTGTCGAGATTCCTCCGCAGCCGACGATCCCGAGGTCCGGCATTGCCCTGGCAACCTCGTAGACGCATCGAAGCGAAAGCGGTTTCAGACCGGGACCGCTGTATCCACCAACCCCGCCCGAGAGCAAAGGCCTTCGATCAGAGACCGAGAGCCCAAATCCGAGTGCGGTGTTGGTGAGAACGACAAAGGCAGCACCAGCATCACGACATACCCTGGCGACACCGACGATGTCGGGTGTGTTGGGTGACAGCTTGGCGCCGACCGGGACGTCGACGGCTTCGCTCACAGCCGTGATCACTTCACGGCTCCGGTCGGCTGTGAAGGAGAACATATCCCCATCCTCCAGATTCGGACAGGAGAGGTTGACTTCTACAGCGGTGACGCCCACCGAAACCAGGCCTTTTGCCACGAGAGCGAAGCCGTCGGCGGCGTCTGCAACAGCGGATCCCCAAACCGGTACCGCAAGTTTGGGTACTCGCGGCTTCATGGCGTCAACCCATTTGGTGATACCGGGGTTCTGAATCCCGACCGAATTCAGCATTCCTGTGGTGGTCGGCGCCAGTCGGGGGGCCGGTCGTCCCTGCCACGCCACCGGAGCGACCGACTTTGCCACCGCGGCCCCGTAGGGTCGAACGTCCGCCACTTCTGCCCACTCCCAGACAGATCCGACACTTCCCGACGCGGCTATCAGAGGGGATCTGAGGGCCAACCCTCCAACGGAGGTAGCTAACGACCGCGATGCCATTCCTGCAAGCTCCTCGGACGGTTGATCGCACCAGGGCCCGCCCGCAAACTCCGGGCCACCGCCAGCCCACCCTGAATGGTCGTCACGCATGGAACGGCATGTCGTCGCGCGGAGCGACGGATCTTTCGTCCGTCTGAACGCGCTCTCCCGCCGCGGGGTGTGTTGACGACCAACTGGACCTCACCGTTCTCGAGCCTTTCGCCTATGTCCCGAGAGCCCTCGCCGATCTTGTTCACAGCCTCGGCTTCGATCGCATGGTGTTGGAGAAAACGCGCCGTGCCTTTGGTCGCGACCAGCTCAAAACCGAGCAGGGTGAACGCCTGAGCAACGGCAAGACCCATCGGCTTGTCTCTATCTGCAAACGAAAGAAACACCCTTCCTCGATCCGCGAGCACATGACCGGCACCAAGCAGCGCCTTGCCGTAGGCGACACCCACATCGGAACCGATCCCCATCACCTCACCCGTGGCCCTCATCTCCGGGCCGAGAATCGAATCCTCCTCTGGAAAACGGTCCCAGGGGAGAACGGCCTCTTTTACCGCGACAAAATTGGTGTCGACTTGCTCTTGGGGAACCAAGCCTTCGGACCTGAGCTCCTCGATTGTGGAGCCCATCATGACTCTGGCAGCAACACGGGCAAGCGGGACCCCCTTCGCCTTGGAGATGAACGGCACGGTGCGACTTCCCCTCGGGTTGACCTCGAGGACGTAGATGTCATCACCCTTTACCGCGAACTGGATGTTGATGAGACCCTGAACGGCGAGTGCCGACGCCAACTCCCCGGTGGCCCTGAGTATCTCCTTTTGCGCCTCGTCCGAAAGGGTCGGCGGCGGGGTGACACACCCTGAGTCACCGGAATGAATTCCGGCCTCCTCGACATGCTCCATGACTCCTCCTACCAAAAGCTCGTGACCGTCGAACACCGCATCAACGTCCACCTCCACCGCCGATTCCAGGAAACGGTCGATCAGAATCGGATTGGAGACGACCTCGGGATCACCCTCCCCGTAGATCTCTCTCACGTAGGCGCCCAGCTCCTCCTGGCTGTAGATCACCTTCATCTTGCGCCCTCCGAGAACAAACGAGGGCCGGACCATCACCGGCAGGCCGATCTGATCCACGACGTCGTCAGCCTCGGCAGCCGATGTTGCCGAGCCGGCAGGGGGCTGTTTGAGCCCGAGGTTGCGACAGATCTCGGCGAACTGCTCCCTATCTTCGGCAAGAGCGATCGAGGCCGGCGAAGTCCCCGCGATGACCACTCCTGAGTCGGCGAGCTCCTCTGCAAGATTGAGGGGCGTCTGACCTCCGAGCTGGACAATCACCGCCTCAGGCTTCTCGGCGTCGATGACGGCAAGCACATCCTCTGTGGTCAAAGGCTCGAAGTACAAACGATCAGACGTGTCGTAATCGGTCGAGACCGTTTCGGGATTGCAATTGATCATGACCGTCTCGTAACCGGCGTCGCGCAGCGCAAAACTCGCGTGTACACAGCAGTAGTCGAACTCGATCCCCTGTCCGATGCGGTTGGGCCCGGATCCGAGCACCACGACACGCGGCTTCTCAGATGGCCTGACTTCGCTCTCTTCTTCAAAAGTGCCGTACATGTATGGCGTCACCGCCCCGAACTCGGCGGCGCAGGTGTCCACGGTCTTGAATGTGCGAACTATGCCGGCCGATCTCCGTAACTCCCGCACATCGATCTCCTCACGACCCCACAGATGCGCGATCTGACGATCGGAGAAGCCGTATCTCTTGGCCTCAGCCAGAATCTCGACGTCGGTGGACATTTCGAGCTCCTCCCTGACCTCCACTATCTCGCTCATCTGGTATACGAACCAGGGATCGACCATCGAAAGCTCCGATACGTCCTCAACGATCCATCCGCGGCGCAACGCCTCACCCATGGCAAAGACCCGATCCGGTGTGGGCACCCTCACCATCTCCACCAGTTCGTCATCGTCGAGAGAAACGACCCGATCCTCCATCGCGTCAGCATTGAGCCCGGCCCGCCCGTTCTCGAGGCTTCGCAGAGCCTTCTGAAGAGCCTCCGGGAAGGTCCGACCTATCGCCATCGCCTCACCGACACTCTTCATCGACGTGCCCAGCCTCTTTGGCGCAGAGGGGAACTTGGCAAAATCAAATCTCGGGATCTTCACTACGACATAGTCGAGTGCGGGCTCGAAGGACGCGGGAGTCGCTCCCGTGATGTCGTTGGGTATCTCGTCGAGCGTGTAACCGACGGCGAGGAGGGCGGCGATCTTGGCGATGGGAAATCCGGTCGCTTTGGAGGCAAGGGCGGACGATCTGCTCACGCGAGGGTTCATCTCGATGACCAGTCGCCGACCCGTCTCGGGATCGACGGCGAACTGCACGTTGGAGCCGCCGGTTTCGACACCTATGACCTGCAGAACCTTGATCCCTTCGTCCCGCATCTCCTGGGACTCGCGATCGGACAGGGTCTGGATGGGAGCCACCGTGATCGAATCCCCGGTGTGCACGCCCATGGGATCGAAGTTCTCGATCCCGCAGACGATCACCGCGTTACCGGCGCTGTCGCGCATGATCTCCAGCTCGTACTCCTTCCAGCCCAGCAATGACTCCTCCACCAGTATCTCTCCCACCGGTGACACCGTCAGACCCTCCCGGGCTACGTCCAGCAATTGCTCCGCGGTGCCAGCGATTCCGGTGCCGCTGCCCCCGAGGATGAACGACGGGCGCACCATCACCGGGTAGCCGATCTCTTTGGCGATGTTCAACGCATCAGCCATCGATCTGGCATATCCCGCGCGAGGAACTTCGATACCAACCGCCTCCATTGTGTCTTTGAATCTTCCACGATCCTCGGCCTTGGTGATCGCTTCGAGGTCGGCGCCGATCATCTCGACGCCGTGACGCTCGAGGACCCCCCTGCGAGCCAAATCGACTGAGACGTTCAGGGCGGTCTGTCCGCCGAGCGTCGGCAACAATGCGTCCGGACGCTCCCGGGCGATCACTTCGGCCACTACCTCAGGTGTGATCGGCTCGATGTATGTGGCGTCGGCGAATTCGGGGTCGGTCATTATCGTCGCGGGGTTCGAATTGACGAGAATCACCCGGTAGCCCTCGGCCCTGAGAACCTTGGCCGCCTGCGTGCCCGAGTAGTCGAACTCGCACCCCTGGCCGATCACAATCGGTCCCGAGCCGATTATGAGAATCGACCTGATGTCTCTTCGGGCAGGCATCAGCTTGGCTCTTCCATCAACCGGACGAAGTCGTCGAACAACCCTCGGGCGTCACCGGGGCCAGGGGCCGCCTCGGGGTGGTATTGGACGGAGAATGCCGGGATCTCTTCGAGAACCATTCCCTCCAGAGTCCCGTCGTTCAGATTCTGGTGTGACGGACGCAGACGCCCGAATGGCGTCTCCACCGCCTCCGGAAGAAGATCTCGTTTGATGAGTCCTTCCCTTTTGATCGGGTCATCGTCGGTCAGAGACCACAGATCGACGGCAAAGCCGTGGTTCTGGGCCGTGATCTCAACACGGTTGTCATCGAGACGTCGCACCGGATGATTTCCCCCGTGATGGCCAAAAGGGAGTTTGAACGTGGAGGCGCCGACGGCAAGCCCAAGGACCTGATGACCGAGACAGATGCCGAAAAGAGGCCGTTCGCCAATCAGGTTTCGCAGACATTCGATTGTCGCCGACAGAGGCTCCGGATCGCCGGGTCCGTTGGAGACGAAGATCCCGTCCGGGGTCATTGCGAGAATCGTCTCGGCATCCGTCGCCGCCGGAACGACCTCAACCTCGAATCCACGGCCGGTCAGGTTGCGAAGGATGTCCTTCTTCAGTCCGAGGTCGATGGCGACCACAAGACCTTTCCTGTCCACTTCGGCGTCAAGCCGGTATGGCTCACGTGTGCTGACCTGCGAAGCCAGATCCTGGCCTTGCATAGTTGGAGCGTCTGCCGCCATGTCGATCAGATCAGCTTCGGAGACGTCGGAGCCCATTGCGATCGGCATGGCGCCTCGATCTCGTATGTGCCGGGTCAGCCGACGGGTGTCGACCTCGCTCACGGCAACGACGTCATGACGCTGCAGATAATCGGCGAGAGTACCCTCCGATCTCCAGCTCGAGTCCTTTCGGGACAGCGATCGCATGATGAATCCGGAGACGGTCGGCCCCAAAGACTGCGCATCGAGTTCGACGACGCCGTAGTTGCCGATATGGGGAGAGGTCATCACGACAACCTGGCCCGCATATGAAGGGTCGGTCAATATCTCCTGATAGCCCGTCATCGATGTGTTGAATACAGCCTCCCCGGTGACGACACCGGTTACGCCGACCGAGTTTCCCCGGAACACTTCACCGTCTGCTGTCGCCAGCAACGCCGGCACTCTCCCTCTCATTTGGCTCCAATAAGGCTGTAAACGATTCTTCCGTTGTGCACTGTTACCAGGGGACGCCCCTTCAAACGATGTCCCTTGTAGGGACTGTTCGACGATCTGGAAACGAACGTTTCAGGAGTCCACTCCTGGCGTGGATCGAAAACGACGATGTTCGCCGGCTCACCGACGGCAATCGGACGACCCTGATCTCTGAGACTTGCGATCAAGGCCGGTTTCAGGCTCAGGGCCTCGAACATCCGCCTCGGATCTTCGACGACTTCCGATACAACAGCGGCAGCCGTTTCGAGACCGATGACCCCGCGTGGAGCCTGTTCGAACGCCACAGCCTTCTCTTCGGGTGCATGGGGTGCGTGATCGGTGGCCACCACGTCGATCGTCCCGTCATTCAGTGCCTCTCTGAGCGCCCACCGGTCGTCACTCGACCGAAGGGGTGGGTACATCTTGAAATCGGTGTCGAGGTCCGACAGCACCGCTTCGTCAAAGGAGAGATGGTGGGGGGTCACCTCTGCCGTGACAACCAGTCCCTCGGCCTTGGCGTGACGGATCAATTCGATCGTCCCCGCTGCCGACACGTGTTGGCAATGATAATCGGCTCCCGTCTCGCGAACGAGGTCGAGGTCACGTCTGACCACATCGACCTCCGCGTGGGCTGGCAGCCCACCGACGTCCAAACGAGCCGACATCGATCCCTCGTGAATATGCCCGTTCACGGTCATCGATGCATCCTCGGCATGCTGGGCGACGATGGCCCCGGGAAGAGCAGCTATCCGCATCATCACCGAACGCAGAACGGCGGCATCGGCGACGGAGTCCCCGTCGTCTGTGAAGATCCTCACCCCGCACTGGTAGAGATCCTCTATGTCGGACGGGACCAAACCGGCACGACCAAGGGTCATGGCGGCGGCGGCGGCGACCTCGACCAAACCGGCCTCTTTTCCGCGGCGCACCACCTCTTCGACAATCTTCGCCCCGTCGATCGGCGGATCGGTGTTGGGCATCGCCACGACCGCCGTGAAACCGCCGGCAGCAGCCGCGGCACACCCTGAGGCGATGTCCTCCTTCCATGTGTGGCCCGGATCGCGGAGATGGGTGTGCATATCGACAAAACCGGGACCAACCAAACAGCCGGAGGCATCCACGACCTCGATGACCCCTTCGACATCAACAGCGCCAACGGCTGCAATCCGTTCACCGTCAATCAGTACGTCCTTGACCTCGAAACCGCTGTCTGAGAAGACATCGCCGCCTCTGATCAGAATCATGTGATCCCGTCTCTGAGCGCTGAGAGCACGGCCATCCGGGTTGGCACCCCGTTGGCCACCTGGCTCAGGATGAGTGAACGGGGGCCGTCGGCGACATCTCCCGTGATCTCGACGTCGCGATTGATCGGACCGGGGTGCATCACAACCGCCTCCGGCTTCATTGCGGCTGCTCTCGCAGAGTCGACCCGGAACCGCTCGATGTAGTCGTCAGGGATCAGGGTGCCTCTTTCCCGCTGCACTCTCAGCAGATACAGAACATCCAGGTCACCGAGATGGCTGTCGAGGTCGGTTGACATCTCAAAGCCTTCCGGCTCGTGTTCGGGGAGAAGGGATTTGGGGCCGATCAGCACTGAGTCGACGCCGAGAACCGGCATCGCATGAAACAGGCTTCCCGCGACCCGACTCTGTCGGATATCCCCCACAATGCCCATACGCAGGCCCTGAAGCGACCCGAATCGTCGACAAAGCGTCACGACGTCGAGAAGCGCCTGTGTCGGATGTTCATGAACCCCGTCACCGGCGTTCACCACCGGCACGCCGGTCCAGTCGTGTATGGCATCGGGGACACCAGCCTCGGAATGCCTCACAACGAGGATGTCTGCGCCCATGGCTGTCACCGTCAGCGCCGTATCTCTCAAAGACTCCCCCTTCTTGGTTGAGGCGGTGCCCGGCTCGAAAGTCATCAGATCGCCTCCGAGACGGTTGACGGCGAGCTCGAACGAGAGACGGGTGCGGGTGGAGGGCTCGAAGAACATCATTGCCACGGCCCGATTGGACAATTGATCACCAGATGACTCCCCACTTTCAGTGCGACCCGCGTAGGCCAACGCGGATTGGATCAGCTCATTGAGCTCCGATCGGCCGAGACCGCGCAGGGTCGTCAGGGCTTTCAAGACGAGTGCTTCCTTTCGATCCAGACGCCCTCTTCGCCGTCGACGTCGTGCACTCGCACTCTCACCCTCTCGTTTGTGGCGGTGGGTAGGTTCTTGCCTACGTAGTCGGCCCGAATCGGAAGTTCACGATGGCCGCGATCGACCAGAACCGCCAGCTCCGTGGAGACAGCCCGGCCAACATCAGTAAGTGCGTCGAGGGCTGCCCGCACCGTGCGGCCGGTGTAGAGGACATCATCGACGACGACGACGCTTCGGCCTTCGATCCCGAAGGGTATGTGAGTGGGTTTACGTTCGACATCCGAGCGAGAAGCTCCGTCGTCCCTATAGAGACCTATGTCGAGCTCGCCTATGGGGATAATACGGTTCTCGAATTCGCCCATCGTGTTCCCCAGCTCCCGGGCGAGGTGCACCCCACGCGTGTGAACGCCAATGATCACTATCTCGTCGGCCCCGCGATGAGTCTCCAGGATCTCATGGGAGATGCGGCGGAGCGCCCGATGGATATCGTCGCCCGTCATCACTTGTGGCATGTGTGAGCCTCAGGCCGCAATGGGGAGTTCCCCATGGTTTTCCTTTCCGGTCTCGCTGGACCGTCTTTAAAGGTCGATGGCGACAATAACTCCCGGGGGTCGGCTCCACCAACTCATTCGTCGCGTATGGATCTGGCGAGGGTCGCCAACACACCGTTGACGAAGGAGCCAGACTTCTCGGTCGAGTAGACCTGCGCCAGACGAACGGCCTCTGAGACGATGACCGCCGTAGGAGGCTCTGGTGCGCTCTGCAATTCGAAGAGCCCGAGACGGATGATGTTTCGGTCGACCAGAGGCATCCTGGCGACACTCCAATGCTCGGACACCGATTCGATCTGAACATCCAGATCATCCAGACTCTCGACCACCCCCTTGACAAGCCGCCCGGCTCTGCCCTCTGGATCTTCGGCCATCTCGCCACGGGTCTCATACTCATAGAGATACTCGAGGGCCAGGTCTCTGGCCTCAATCACCACCGACACACCCAGAACACCCGCTGCTGCAATAGCGAGCTTGGCTCCCAGAGGATCGTCCGGTCCCCCGGGTTCGTCGCGGGCGGTGAGCACGGCCTGAACTTCACTGACTTCTTTGTTGATTGCATCGGCGAGGTCTCTCGCCGATATGCGAGCGGGGATCATGATCGACTCAGAGTCTTTGATCATGCCCGCGTCAGGTACTCCCCGCTCCGTGTGTCGACTTTCACCCTCTCGCCTTGCTCGACAAAGAGAGGCACCTGAATGGTGATTCCCGTCTCGAGCGTGACCGTCTTTGTTGCACCCGTTCGGGTGTCACCCTTCGCCCCGGGCTCGGCGTAGGTCACCTCGAGTTCGACCGAGGCCGGCATGTCGACTCCGATAGCCGTTCCCTTGTACATACTCAGGCTGACGGTCATCCCATCGACAAGGTATCTGGCGGCCCTTCCGACATCATTGGGTTGCAGCACGATTTGTCCGTAGTCAGAGAGATTCATGAAGTGGTACCCGAGATCGTCCGAATAGAGGTACTGGTGCTCGCTTCGATCGATGATCGCCTGCAGGACGTTCTCGTCTGCCCTGAATGTGCGATCGATGACCTGGCCCGTGTCCAGCTTCTTGAGCTTCATCCGCACGAAAGCCTTGCCTTTTCCGGGCTTGACGTGCTGATACTCGACGATCGAGAAGAGACCGTCTTCGAGTTCCATTGCCATTCCGGGTCTGACGTCGTTTGTGCTGATCATTTGCGCTTCCTGAGGTTCGGCGTCGGGGACGGTACCCGGCTCAGAGCCCTACGGCCGCCATGCCGAACTCGAGGTCGCTCTGCTCGACGTGGCAGAGCACCGGATCTTCGATGTCGCGGAGGAGGACCATTCGAAGCCCCTCTCCGTCACGCTTCTTGTCGTGCCGTATCAGGTCCAGCACTCGTGCGGCGTCGAGACCGTCCACAGAGGTGGGGAGACCCAGACGATCGATCGTCGAGACGACCATCTCCAACTCGTCGAATCCGCGATTCTTCTCGGAGATATGCGAGGCGGCGATCATCCCCAAACCCACACTCTCACCGTGTGACAGAGTCGACGCGTACTCAATGGCGTGCCCGATGGTGTGGCCATAGTTCAGATAGGCGCGCTCTCCATCCTCTCTCTCGTCACGGGTGACGATGCCCGCCTTCACGGTGATGGCACGTCGCACCACCTCGTCCAGTGGGGCGCGGACACCCTGGGACACGAGCAAGGAACACAACTCTGAGTCTCCAACCAAACCGGTCTTGAATGCCTCGGCGAAGCCCTCCCTCAACAGGGCTGCCGGCAGCGCGTCCATCACATCGGTGTCCACAACCACCAACCTCGGATGCCAGATAACACCGACCAGGTTCTTGCCGCCCAGGTTCACACCGCTCTTGCCGCCTATGGACGCATCGACGGCGCCAAGCAACGTTGTTGGTATGTGCACCACCTCCACTCCGCGCATCCAAGTGCCGGCGACAAAGCCGGCCAGATCGGTGACCGTTCCTCCGCCGACTCCGATCACGGTGTCACCGCGGGACAGCCCGAACTTCGCGAAGGCCTCATAAACGGACTCAGCCACACTCAAGGTCTTGGCGTCCTCGCGATCGGGCAGACCAATGACCTCAGCCACCAGATCCTCGGATCTCAGCGCAGCGGCGATCTCGAGAGCCTTCGGGGTGACCACAGGCTGGGTGAGGATTGCAACACGACGGCGATCAGGACGTGTTGGAAGCAGCGGCGAGGGCATCCCCCTCCCGATGATCACCTCGGTGACTCCGGCGACCTTCAGGTCGTCCATATGTCCACGATCTCGCTCGCCACAGCCCCGACATCGATGGAATCGGTCGAGATTCGATGGGTGGCAACCTCGGTGTACAGAGACGAGCGCTGTTCAGCCAGCTCGGAAAGAAACTCGAAGGTCCGGGTTTGAGAGGACACCAAACCCGGACGATCCACAGTCGAGGCAAGGCGCATTTCGAGAACTGTCGGTGAAGCCACCAGCCAGACCACCTTTTCGGATTCGGTCAGAATGCCCCGGTTCTCCTCGTCGAGCACCACGCCGCCACCGGTGGCGACGATCCCCTCACTTCCGGCCAGGTTCACCAGAGCCACTTTCTCCATGTCACGAAAGGCAGCCTCGCCAAGTGAGCCCCACAGTTGGGCGACCGAACAACCCATCCGCTCCGACACCGCTTCGTCGGTGTCCCCAAAGGGCACCGACAGACGGGAAGCGGCCATCTTGCCTGCAGTGGTCTTGCCCGATCCCATCATTCCAACCAGCCACAGAGTCATCTCGATGTTCGCAGATGAACGCTTGCCCGATGCCTGGCGACAGCGTCGGCGAACTCGGAAACCGTGTCACCTCCGAACTTGCGCTGGAACTCCGCGGCAAGGGAGAACGCCACCATCTGCTCTCCGACGACTCCCGCAGCGGGCACCGCACACACGTCGGACCGCTCACGCACCGCCTGTGCCGGTTCCCCGGTAGTCATGTCGACGGTTCGCAATGGCTGCATGAGGGTCGAAATGGGCTTCATGGCACCCCGGGCCCGGATGACTTCGCCATTGCTGATGCCGCCCTCTACTCCCCCAGCACGATTGGTCTCGCGCCCGACGCTCCCGTCGACTCGCACTATCTCGTCGTGCGCCTTCGAACCCCGCAGGCCTGCCACTGCAAAACCGTCGCCTACTTCCACCCCCTTGATCGCAGGGATCGACATCAGCGCAGCCGCGAGGATCCCGTCGAGTCTTCGGTCGTAGTGGACGTGAGATCCGATGCCCACCGGCACATCGTACGCCAGCACCTCAAACACTCCTCCGAGCGTGTCGCGATCGTTACGAGCCTGATCAATGGCTTCGACCATGCGCTCGGAAGCATGTTGGTCGAGACAACGAACCTCGCTGGCATCGATCTTCGCCGCATCTTCCGGACCTGGGATCGGTGCATCACTTTGCACCGGGCCGATCGAGACCACATGGCTGATCACGGTCACGCCAACCTCGCCCAGCAGGCTTTTGGCCAGTACTCCGGCGATCGTGCGCGCCGCAGTCTCCCGTGCCGAGGCCCTTTCCAGGATGTCGCGCGCATCCTGGGTGTCGTACTTGATCATTCCCGCAAGGTCGGCGTGACCGGGGCGAGGACGGGTGATCTCCTTGCCGGCCTCGCCGGGTTCGGGGCTCATCACCTCTCTCCACTTGGACCACTCCGAGTTCCGGATGAGAACCGAGACTGGGGAGCCAAGCGTCTCGCCGTGCCGGATGCCTCCAAGAATCTCGAGGTCATCGGTTTCGATGGCCATCCGCTTTCCACGGCCGTAGCCATGTCGACGGCGTCTCAGCTCAGCAGCAAAGTCATCGTGCGTGATCGACAAACCCTTGGGGAGGCCTTCGACGACCGCCACCAGGCCCGGTCCATGAGATTCACCGGCGGTGAGAAATCTGAGCATCAGGAGATGCTAGGAGCCCGCTGAGACTCCTAGGTTGGTATCGGGAAAGCGCCGATCCCGGCTAACACTATCGCCAGCCAGGCACCGATGATCATCGGTGGTCCGTAGGGCAACTCTGTCTTCATCTTCGCCGCTCCAAAAGCCATCATCCCGATGGCGATGACACCGCCGATCAGCGCTGTGGCAAAGACCGCCCAGCCAAGCGTCCCCCAAGAGACGTAGGCTGCGAACAGGCCAAGCTGAGGAGCCAATTTGACGTCGCCCGCCCCAAAACCCCGTCCCCGAACCACAAGCCAGAGAGCGGTGGCGCCGGCGAAATAGGCCGCCGCTCCCGTCAGGCCTCGCAATAGATTTTCAAGATCGCCCTCGATCAGGGCAGCCACCCCAAGGCCGGCAGCCAATATCGCCGACCCCCTGAGATTGAGACGGTCCACAATCCGAAACTCCTCCAGATCGGTGACGAGGAGGGCCATGCTCAGCATGAGAAACCCGACATAGGTGACCAGTGTCCAGCTGATGCCCACGGTGTTGGCGAACCCTATGGCTACTAGTGCCGACACCATCGCCACGAACGGCTCCCTACTGATGCTCCGGCCGCATTGTGAACAACTGAGCCTGAGCCAGCCGCGATTGTGGGCGCAATTGGGGCAGGTCCCGGCAAACGGGCGCAGCCGACGGTCCTCGGTGAGACCCTGAATCGCCAGGTCGTGTGCAGCCAAACCGAGGCCAAAACCAAGAAGTCCGACGATGACTACAGTCATCGTCGGAGCAACCTAGTGAAGGCTGTGCTTAGAGCCGTGTCTTAGACGTCACCGGAGGTGTCTCTCATCGCACCCATGCGACGTCGACGGAGCAGCCCATAGCCCTCTTCTTCTCCCTCTTTCTCATCATCCGAGCCGTCGAGTTCGGAGAACACCTTTTCGAGGAAGGCTTCGGTGTCGTCCTCAACCTCGTCGTCGTCACTCTCGTCGACCATGGGAACCTGTGACAGGTCCTCTTTGACCACGGCCGCAGGCTCCTTCGAGGCCCCCGGTGCGAAGGCCCCAAAAATCGAAGTCGTCTTGACCTCGGAGACTTCATCCTTCGGTGCTTCGAGTGTCTCGGCAGCCGGGATCTCTTCAGCTGAGGTGTCGTGCTCACCATCTTCGGCCTCGGGCTCCTCCCACCATGATTCGCTGGGATCGAGATCGTCATCGGAGCCTTCGGAGACTGGCTCGGGGTCACTGGAAGACTCCTCAGCTCCGGCCGGTGTCTGTACTTCTGCAGCTGAATGAACCTCATCGACCACGAGAAGTTCTTCGTCGATCAGATCGGCGGCGATACGCGCCGTCCAGAAATCAGTGGTGCCAAGCTCGCCGGCAATCGAGACCACGCTCGAGCCCGATCCGATCTCGCTGAGAACGCGCCAGGCATCCCGATTGATACTGACTTCGGATCGCTCCCCGAGATCTCGGGAAAAACTCATGACCTCAGCGAGATCGGGAACAGTCTGCAAGACCTCAGCCCAATCTGTGAGTCGCTGCTTGGAGTCATCGATGATCGACTCCAGGTCGAATGGCTTGGGACTGGCGTACGGCGTCTCGGCCCCCTCTTCGACTTCGAAAGAGTCCCCATTCAGTCCGAGCTGATAGATACTCTCAACTGTCATCTCTCGGAGGAGATCGACGATGGCGCTAACGCTGTTCTCCACGTCGGGAGCGAGGGTCGTCCTCCCGGACTCGACGCTCGCCAGGAGGTCCTCATCCACCAGGCCTGACTTCACCAAATAGCGATGCATGCCTTCGTCGTTGAAGGTGGTAGCCAGTCCCAACCCACCTTTGGTCACGAATATGCGCCCACGCACATTCTGGCCTCTGACGTCGACCGAGCCCTTTTGGCTGGACCGGGTGAGCAGACGAAGCACTTCGTCTAACGATACGAATCCCAAATTCCCAGAAAGAGACACCTTCAGCTCCTTGCTTTCGAAAAGCCTCGTTTCCATTTCGGCCCCAAACCAGTGGCTCTTTAGACGTTTCTTGCGATTTCGGCCAGCACGGCGAAGTCTACGCCCTCTCCGGTCCACCAACGGAAAGACAGCGCCGCTTGCCGGGCCAGGAACTCGATCCCGTCAATTGCCGGTATCCCCCTTCCCATGGCCTTCGATGTTGCGCCGGTGGTCGTGTCGAAATACGGCAGGTCGACAAGAGCCCCGCCCAGTTCGACGATCCCATCCGGAAGAGGTTCACCTGACATCCCCAATGGTGTTGCGTTGACCACCACAGCGCCGGCGACACATGCACCCCAGGGAATGACACTCACGGAATCAAATGTGTCGGCCAGTGCTTTCGCCGTTCCCGCGTTTCGGGCGGACAAGTAGACATTTCTTCCTTTCGCAGCGGCCAGCGCCGCTGCCGCCGATCCTCCGGCGCCCAAGACCAGGACACTGTCGAGATCTTTGAATCCTCGATCCTCGAATATCTCGCCTAACACGACAGCATCGGTTGACTGGGCCAGAACAAGTCCGTCCTCGCCTCTCTTCATGGTGTTGACAGAGCCTGCGAGTCGGGTCTCTGGTGTCGTAAAATCGGCAAGCTCGAAAGCAATGCGTTTCAGCGGCATGGTGACGTTTATCCCATCGATGTCGCCTGATCGCAGATCAGCCAGTGTCTCCTCGAGGATCTGCCGGTTTGCGGTGATCGCCTTGTACTCACCACTGAGACCACAAAGCCTCAGGGCCTCGGCGTGAATCGCCGGCGAGCGCGAGTGCGCAACGGGATCACCCAGGAGGGCAAATCTATAGAACCGACTCATCGAGGACCAGTAAACCAGCGCTCATAGTGGATTAAGGCAGAACCCCGTCTTCTCTGGCCTGGTTCACGTTGTTGATGTGCTCGTCGAGGGTCCTGGCAAACGCATGATTGCCATCGAGGTCGGTCAGCACGTAGTAGAAGAACTCGGTTACCTCGGGTGAGGCAGCAGCAACGAGCGATGCCCTGCCGGGAGAGGCGATCGGAGTCGGTGGCAGTCCGGCGATCACATAGGTGTTGTAGGGCGAGTCCACGGTTCGGTCGAATCGGGTCACATCTCGGGTGCCCAGGGCGTACAGCACGGTGGCGTCGATATCGAGTTTCATCCCCTCGGCAAGTCGATTGTGGATCACGCTGGAGACCACGGCACGCTCATCATCGAGGAGCACCTCCGTCTCGATGAGCGAGGCGAGAATGATTCCCTCGTATTCGGTGTACCCGAGAGCCATCCAATCCGACCAATCGATACTGTTGACTCGCTGCTCCATCGTGGAAGCCATCCTTTGCAGTATCGACTCTGGAGCTGCAGAACTCGTGAATTCGTAGGTATCAGGAAAAAGCAGACCCTCCCAATCGGACAAAACGGGCTCTGAGGGCATCTCACGAAGCGAGCTCACCACATCACCACCGAGAAGAGCATCCTCGAAATCCGAGTATTCGTGTGGTGTCGTCTCGGCAAGAGCAACAAATATCTCCTCGACGCGAAGGCCTTCGATCACAGTGACTCTGTAAACGGCCGGGGCGGGACCAGCAACGAGAATGGCCACCACTTCGCCTGGATCCATCAGGGTTGTGAGAGCGTAGGTGCCGGCCTGCAGTCGCTGTGCCGCGTCGACATTGCGGACGGCCACCTCAAACTCGAGGGCGGAGTGCACGACTCCCTGCGCAGCCAGTGTGGCACCGATGTCCTGGCCGGACGAGCCGCTGGCGATCACGACCTCAATTGGCTGCCCTGGCTCCACATCGACGGGATCACTCGTCCCCTCATCCGGACCAAGGGCCACCCCGACTTGACGACCGAGATAGGAGGCGACACCGATCACCGAGACGGCCGCCAGAGTCACCATGGCTATGACCAGACCGATCTTGAGGATCCTTGCCCAGATGGGCTGCTCGGGTACTGGTTCGAAAGTCATGTCTAGATGTCCGACGTATCAGCCGGTTTGGTGGTTCCCGTCTGCAGCTCGCGCGTCGAGATAATCCTGAAGGATGATCGCAGCCGCGACCTTGTCCACCGTTTCACGCCGTTGCCGTCTCTTCATTCCTGATTGGAGCAAAACGTCCTCTGCCAGTTTCGATGTGAAACGCTCGTCGAGGTACTCGACAGGGATCCCCGTTGCGGCCAGAAGCTCCTTACCCAGCGCTCGGGCACCGACGGCTGAAACGCCCTCCTCCCCGCTGAGCCCGGTTGGGAGACCGACAATCACCATTTTGATCGTGTATTCTTCATGTAGCTCTCCAACACGCTCGACAACGACGTTCCGCGGCACAACCTCGAGAGGACGTGCTGTGAGCCCGAGCCCGTCACTGATGGCCAGCCCCACTCGTTTTGTCCCGTAGTCGACGCCGAGATATCGATTCACAGGGCGGCCAGAGCTCGGCTGGCCTCCGTTCTGGCCTTGTCCAGGGCAACACCGAGTTGGCTGCCATTTGGGCCACCCGCCTGAGCGAGCTCGGGGTCCCTCGATCCCCCACCACCCAGCTCTCGTGCCGCGTCGCCTATCAGGTCAGCAGCAGAAATGCCCTTGACGATCAAATCCTTGGACACAACCGCTACCAGAGCACCCTTGCCACCGGCGGCTGAACCGACCACGACCACGCTGGACCCGGCCAGCCGGTCCCGGACTCCGAGAGCGAGCTCGCGCAACTCGTTGGCGTTGATCTCACCAACGTCGGCAATCACCAGATTCGACTCGTCAATCCTGTCCGCTCCGGCTGCGAGTTCTTCGGCGACCGAACCCTGCCGTCTTGTGCGAATAGCGGCGAGGTCTCTCTCCAAACCGGCGACCTTGTCAAGCAGCTGTTCGAGACGACCTGGCACGTCACCTGGGGAAACCTTCAATAGACCGCCGGCGCGGGCAAGGGCGCCACGAATCGACACAAGATGGTCATAGGCGGTCAGACCTGTCAACGCCTCGACGCGTCTCAGATTGGAGCCGATTGAAGACTCTGAAACCAAAACGAGAGGACCGACCTGCCCTGAGCTGGATGTGTGGGTGCCGCCACAGAACTCGGTCGAAAACTCTCCAACTTTGACGACGCGAACCGTCTCGCCGTACTTGTCGCCGAAGAATGCCAGCGCCCCCATCTCCTCGGCGTCTTGTTTGGAGGTCAGCGTTGTGGTCACGTCACTGTTCGCAACCAGCCTGGTGTTGACCTCGAGTTCGATCTCCGCGAGCTCCTGTGGTTTGACCTGTGAGAAATGGGAGAAGTCGAAACGAATCCGGCCGGGCTCGACCAGCGACCCCGCCTGCTCGGCGTGGTCGCCAAGGACATCTCTCAGCGCCCAATGAAGGACATGAGTCCCGGTATGACTCTTGCGTATGGATTCTCTCCGCGGGCTGTCGATGGTCGTCCGGGCGTTCTGTCCCACGGCGAGGTAGCCGTTGGTGACCTTGGCGCGGTGGCCATGGAGCCCCTGGATGACATGCAGGGTGTCGTTTACGACCGCCGATCCCGTTTCGGTTGCGATGACTCCCCTGTCACCTACCTGACCGCCTGACTCGGCGTAGAAGGGAGATTTGTCGAGAAATATCTCCATTTCGTGACCCTCCTCGGCTCGGTCGAGCATCTCCCCGCCGGCGACCATCGACAGGAGCACGCCATCGGAGATCTCGTAGTCGTATCCAACGAACTCCGTCAGGCCATTCGACTCGAGAACCCTCCGGTAGACCTTGGCCGACTCCACCTCATCCCCGCCCTTCCAGGAGGCCCGAGCACGTTCTCTCTGGGTCGACATCTCCTTCTCGAATCCCTCGAGATCGACCTCGACACCACGCTCGGCGGCGATCTCCTTCGTCAGGTCGATCGGAAACCCGAACGTGTCATGGAGCTTGAATGCCGCCGGACCACTCAATCGCTCCTGACCATCGGACAATTCGGTGTCGAGTAGCTGATGACCTGACTCCAGGGTCCGTCTGAACTTCTCCTCCTCGCGAGCGACGACGTCGAGGACAAGATCCTTCTTCTCTGCAAGAGCTGGATAGGCGTCACCCATGAGCTCGACGGTCGATTCGACCAGTTGGGGCATGATTAGTCCCTTGCCGCCGTACTGCCATGCATGACGAACCGCCCGTCGTAACACCCGTCTCAGCACGTATCCCCGCCCGTCATTCGACGGTATGACGCCGTCTCCGATGAGAAACGTCACCGTTCGCCCGTGATCGGCGAGGATCCGCAGAGAGACATCAGTTCTCTCACTGGCCCCATACTCGAGACCCGTGTATCTCTCGGCTGTAGCCAGCACCTCGCGGGTCGTGTCGATGTCGAACACCGAGGGCACATCCTGGAGAACAGCCGCCACTCGATCAAGACCCATACCCGTGTCGATGCTTCTCGCCGGAAGGTCGCCCACGACGTGATAGGGCTCATCCTGGATGTTCTGCATGAATACCAGATTCCAGATCTCCACATAACGGTCCTCGTCACCGCCGATAGGCCCACCCGAGCTGCCGAACTGCTCGCCCCGATCCCAGAAGATCTCAGAGCTCGGGCCACAGGGGCCGGGGACCCCCATCTGCCAGAAGTTGTCGTTTCCGCCAACCTGTACCCGTTCGGCCGGGACCCCAACACCGTCGATCCAGACCTCGGCAGCTTCTTCATCGGTGTGGTGGACCGTGTACCACATCCGCTCGGGGTCCAGCCCAAGGGTCTCGGTACAGAACTCGTAGCCCCACGGGATGGCCTTCTCCTTGAAGTAGTCACCAAAGCTGAAGTTGCCCATCATCTCGAAAAAGGAAAGATGACGCTTGGTGGTGCCGATGATGTCGATGTCGATCGTGCGCACACACTTCTGGACGGAGACAGCCCTGAGCCACGGTGCCTCCTCCTCGCCCAGAAAGTAAGGCTTGAAAGGAACCATGCCGGCGTTGGTCATCAACAGCGTCGGATCGACCGGGATCAACGAAGCCGACGGGCGCACAACGTGCTCGCGCTCGGCAAAGAAACCCGTGAAGGCCTGGCGAAGCTGATTGCTATCCATGGAGGCCACTGGTGTCGCTGATGAGGGCGAGCGTAACGATCTCCCCTTGGTTACCCGCTCTCTTCAGAGCCGTCTTCGTCTGCGTCATCGCGGCGCAGTTTCGATTCTCGACTCAGTTCGACACCGAGCTCGGCCAGCTGATCCTCCTCCACCCAGGTTGGTGCGCCGATCATCGGGTCGAGCCCGGTTTGTGTCTTGGGAAACGGGATGACCTCTCGAATCGAGGTCTCGTTCTGAAGCACCATCACCAGCCGATCGACACCAAAGGCAAACCCTCCATGTGGAGGCGTCCCGTATTCCAGAGCCTCGAGGAACCAGCCGAAACGCCGCTCGGCGGTCTCCCCGTCGATCCCCAAGATCTCAAAAACCTGCCTTTGCACTTTGGGATCGTGGATCCTCATCGAACCGCTGCCCAGCTCGACACCGTTGAGAACCGCGTCGTAGGCGTTGGAGATGGCGCTTGCAGGGTCGTTTACCATGTCATCAATCGAGGCTGGTGACGTGAAGGGATGGTGGGAGAAGGTGATACCACCATCCTCGTCCTCTTCGAACAAGGGAAAATCGACCACCCACAGATAGGCAAGATCGTCATGACTCTTCGGTCTGCCAAGGTCGAGACGTAGGCCACCCAGGACTCCGACGGTGGTGCGCCACCGGTCCGCCGCAATCAGAAGAACATCGCCGGGAGAGACCCCCATCCGAGATTTGATGCCTTCGATCTCGGCATCGACCAGGAACTTGGTCACCGGGGAGCGAAGAGAGCCATCGTCTTGGGACACCATCCAGACCAGCCCCCTGGCACCCAGCTCCTTGGCTCGCTCCGTCATGGCATCGGCCCTGGCACGGGACCATTCCTGGGGTCCGGCGTTGATTCCTCGAACGGTGCCTCCAGCCTCCAGGGCGCCTTTGAAGACTCCGAACTCCGAGTTCGCAAACAGCTCGGAGAGGTCGATTATCTCCATGCCGAACCTCATGTCTGGTTTGTCGGAGCCATACCGATCCATCGCCTCGTGCCAGGTGAGACGGAGGAACGGGAGTGGCACGTCGACTCCGCGAATCTCGCGGGTGACCGCGGCCAGCACCGCCTCGA
>JAZFTT010000202.1:0-5171 GCA_036446835.1 Acidimicrobiia bacterium | reverse complement strand
GGCCGAACTGGGTCGCGATCCCCGCCCGGACGAGATTGCCGAAGAGGCCGGCGTCACCACCGACAAAGTCGAGTTGGCGCTGAGCGTTGCCGACACCGTGTCGCTGGAGCAGCCGATCGGTGAGGACGGCGCTCAACTCGGCGATTTCATCGAGGACGAGGACGCTGCCGACCCGGTCCAGATGACCGAGGAGATGGACGTTGCCAACTCCCTGCGTGTGTCGATCGAACGTCTTCCAGAGCGAGAGGGTCGTATCCTGGCCCTTCGTTATGGTTTTTACGACGGCGTGCCACGCACCCTCGAGGAGATCGGTGACGAGTTCAACCTCACCAGGGAGCGGATCAGACAGCTCGAGAAGCTCGCACTTTGCAGACTTCGTCATCCCTCATTCGGTATCCGGGAAGCCGATCTGGTTTAGCTGCCCAAACAATTCGCGTGATGAAGAGACCCACCGGGAGGTGGGTCTTTCCATGTCTGGCGCAACATCTGGCCGGTGAGCTGGTCGGACCTCAGGAAGATGGATACGGTGGCACCGATGAACCTGAGAGAACTACTGGGTGACGCTCCGTTCGTCTGTGGGCCAGAGACGTCTTTGATAGAGGTCGCTGCTGCGATGGAGCGGTCCGATCTGGAAGCAGCCGCAGTTGTAGAGGGTCTCCAACTCATGGGTCTAGTCACCGAGAGCGATCTGCGTCGGGCGGTCGCATCAGATGTCGACCTTGGCACTACGTCCGTGGCCGATGTGATGAGTCGCGATCCCGATACCTTCGACGCCGATCTCGATGTGTGGGACGCTGCCGCCTGGATCACCGAGTCCGGTTATAGGCATCTTCCGGTTGTTGACGACGATGGGACACTCCAGGGTGTCGTCTCGGTTCGCGACCTTCTCAAGGGCTTGGTGGATACGGTCTAGTGTTCTGTCCGGTTGTTCCGTTGAATTCGCGACATGATCAGCCGGACGGGACACCAGCCCGACGACGATTTATTCAGGCTCTGGATCCGAAGTGGCGTTCTAACCTTGATGGCCAGTCGGCTCTGCGGGGGATCGAGCCTTGACTTAAAGCAAACTTGAAGTTGTACGTTGGGTTCGGTCATGTCTGAAAAGCCTCTGTCACCATGGACTGTGGTCCGTGACGGGAGCCGTTTGATCTGGCGGTTCGTCAAGATGCACCCGGTTGCCTTCGCCATCGCCGTCCTCGGAGCGGCTTTGTTCGCCGGTGCCATCATTGCCTCGTCCCTGGTCATCGGATGGATAACCGACACCGTGATCATCCCGATCCTTGACGAGGGCAACGATTCTGACCTGCTTGCCGTTGCCGCAGGAGCCATCGTCCTCGTCGCCTTGCTCAAGTCTGTCGGGATCGTGATTCGGCGTACTTCCGCCGGTTGGCTCTCTTCGGCGGTCCGGCGCGACGTGCGCAACGATCTTCTCGAACACCAGTTGTCGCTGAAGATGTCGTGGTTCAGTCGGCAGTCGATCGGGGATCTTCTGGCTGTTGCGGACTCCGATGTACAGCAGGGAACAGGCGTCTTGGGTCCCCTTCCCTACGCCACCGGTGTATCGCTTCTCCTGGTCGGAACAATCACCATGATCGCTTTGATCGATCCCTGGCTCGCTGTGGGGGCTGCAGTCGGCTTGGTCATCGTCATCGCCATCGACGTTCGTGGCAGTTGGATCACGTATGGGATGTGGGAAGAGGTCCAGGTCATGCGTGGCGAGGTGTCCTCGGTGGCGCATGAAGCGTTCGATGGAGCCCTCACTGTGAAGTCGCTGGGACGGGAGTCTTATGTCTCAGACCGGTTTGGCGCCGTCAGCGACGTGTTGAGGGACAGAATCATCGAGGTCAACTCCACCTGGACCAAGTATCAGGTGATCGTCCGCGCCCTTCCCCAGATGCTGATCGTGTTTCTCCTGGTGGGCGGGGCCACGCGTATCTCGGCAGGGGCTATGACACCGGGGGAGCTGGTGACAATCGCCTATCTGCTGGCGCTGCTTTCGTTCCCGATACAGCTCATCGGGTATGTCCTATGGGATCTCGCCGGCAGTCTGGCCGGCTGGAAGAGGGTGCAGGGCGTCTTCGACGCCGACGAGTTCGTCGAATACGGCGAGAGAATCGCTAGCGACGTCGTCGAGGCAGCATCGGTCGCCGGTTCGGCCGTCGGATTCAAATACGATGCTGAACCGGTTCTCGCCGGCCTCGATCTCGATCTCCAGGCCGGGACCACCCTCGCCGTGGTCGGACCGACCGCATCCGGGAAGTCGACACTCGGGCTGTTGCTTGCCCGGTTGTGGGATCCGGACTCGGGAGCAATCCGTCTCGAGGGCAGAGACCTTCGTGAGTTTGCCGCGTCGGAACTCCCCAAGGAGGTGTCTTACGTTGCTCAGGATGCGTTTCTGTTTGACTCCACCGTGCTGGGCAATATCACCCTCGGGGAGGAATACACCGAAGAGGACGTGGACACCGCGGTCAGGCTGGCAAAAGCCGATTCGTTCATCTCTGAATTGCCCAATGGCCTCGAAACCGAGCTGGGAGAGCGAGGAACCACACTGTCCGGTGGTCAGCGGCAGCGTCTGGCGCTGGCTCGTGCCCTGATCCGCAAGCCCAGGTTGTTGATCCTGGATGACGCCACCTCTGCCGTGGACCCGTCGGTCGAGGCTGAGATCCTCAAGGCGCTCAAAAGCGCCGCCCTGCCATCGACCATCGTCGTGGTCGCCTATCGACCGTCCTCGATACGTCTGGCAGATGAGGTCGTCTACGTCGACGACAAGCGCATCCTCGGGCACGGCACCCACGAGGAGTTGCTGAAGACGGTGCCGGGTTATACCCGTTTGGTACAGGCCTATGAGGAAGAAGCTCTTCGACTTCAGCTGGAGGCCTCGTGAGCCCCGACTACACCACACCGGCCCTTATCCGGAGGGCCCTCCAGGAGGCGCCGGTCTTTCAACATGGGCTCCGGTTGACTCTGTTTCTCGCGATGTCAGGACAAGCCATAACCGTCGTCACTCCGATCGTCATCCAACAAATCATCGACAAGGAGATTCTCGGCCCCGATGGCATCGACATGGCCAATGTGGTCGCAATGGCCGGGGTGGCTCTGGTTGCGCTGATTGTCGGCGTCTTCATCGGGCGGATCTCTTTGTTGAGACTGGTGCGAACCTCGTCATCGGGTCTCTCCGACTTGCGGACCAAGACTTTCGACCATCTGATGCGTCAGTCGGTGCTCCATGTGCAGGCCGAACGCAGAGGCAATCTCGTCTCCAGAGTCACCTCCGACATTTCGACACTCCAGGAGTTCATGGAGTGGGGCGGTGTTGGTCTGATCGTCGCGTCGAGCCAGGTAGTGCTGGCAACCGGCGTCATGATGTTCTATGAGTGGCGGCTCGCTCTGATCGCTCTTGGCGCTGTGGCGATCTACCTCTCGATGATGCGGTGGTTCCAGGGAATGCTGGCGAGCAGATACGACGAGGTCCGCAAGGATGTCGGGGCCTCGCTGGGGATTTTGTCGGAGTCGATTACGGCCATTCCCATTGTTCGCGCCTATGGGACGGAGGAGTCGACAAGAGGCAAGGTTGCCGATGCCCTGGAGCGGCGTTTCCGTAGCGAGTTCCGTACGTATCGTTTCGGAAACACCCTCTACTCGACTGCTGAGATCTTCTCGGGGCTTCTCACCGCCACATTGGTGGTTGCCGGCTTGTTGATCGGAATAAATCAGGACATGTCGGCGGGAACCCTGATTGCTTTCCTCTTTCTCGCCAATCTGCTGATTGAGCCGTTGCAGGTGCTTGTCGAGACGCTCGAGTTCGCCCAGTCGGCGGCTTCCGGCCTTCGACGTGTGCTGGAAGTTCTCGATGGCGACACCGAGATCGACGAGCCAACCAATCCCGGGGATCTGCGTCCCGGTGGTTTGAGCGCCGGTTTCAGCAACGTGCACTATTCGTACCCGGACGGCGAAGAAGTGTTGAAGGCTGTCTCGGTGGACATCGCTACGGGCGCGCGGGTGGCCGTTGTTGGCGAAACGGGCTCCGGCAAGACCACGTTTGCCAAGCTGTTGGTCCGTCTGCTCGACCCTGTCAGCGGCGAGATCTATATCGGTGGGCTTCCGATATCCCGCATCCGGTTGGCAGATCTTCGGTCCAGGGTGGCCTTCGTGCCTCAAGAGGGCTTCCTTTTTGATGACACCGTGGCCAACAACGTTCGATACGGACGCCCCCGAGCAAGTGACGCAGAGATTTGGACCGCCTTTCACGAATTGGGGTTGGGAGAGTGGGTCCGAGGTCTTGTGGCAGGACTCGAAACGCGGGTCGGCGAGAGGGGTGGCAACTTGTCGGCAGGCGAGCGTCAACTGGTGGCGCTGGTGCGCTCCTGGATC
Source organism: Acidimicrobiia bacterium (assembly GCA_036446835.1). Classification (GTDB taxonomy): domain Bacteria; phylum Actinomycetota; class Acidimicrobiia; order Spongiisociales; family ZC4RG35; genus SZUA-217. The sequence continues at coordinate 800 of JAZFTT010000202.1, read as the reverse complement.
GGATCGCCTGACCTTCTAGTGCTTGATGAGGCTACGTCTGCGGTTGACCCTGCTCTCGACGTCGCCCTGCGACATGCGATCGACAAGCTGACCGAGGGTCGGACCTCGGTAACGATTGCCCACCGACTCTCGACTGCGGAAGGCGCCGACGAGGTTCTGGTATTCGACAAGGGCCGTTTGGTCCAGCGGGGCCATCACCGCGAGCTCATCGGTGAGCACGGTGTGTACGCAGACCTGTACGCCGACTGGTCGGCGGGAACCAAGAGCTTGTAAACAAGCATCAGACCTTGGGCGGTGGGAGGTAGTGACCGGTGGTGAACCTGGCTTTGTCCACCTCTATCTTCCAGATGGAGCCTTTCGAGCAGTAGAACCTCGACTCGAGGGTCAGTCCTGCCCACATCAACCGGTGGATCGTTGCCGGGATCACGTCTCCATGTGAGCAAAGGACAGCATTGTTTCCCACCAGGGAGTCGACAAGGTCGTAGGCCGCGTCGATGTCCGGGCCCTCGGCGAGTGCCTCACTGATCTCCACCTTCGCGCCGATTGCCTTGGCCAGAGGCTTCACTGTTTGGATGCACCGCGAGGACGGGCTGGAGACAACCCGCGCGATCCCAGCTTTCTTCAGGGACTTGGCGATAGCGTTGGCCTGACGCCTGCCTTTCTTGGTCAGAGGGCGCTCGAGGTCGTCGCCGGTCCACTTGGCGCGGTCCCCTGCCGCAGCGTGTCGAACCAGGTAGAGCGTTCCTGTCTGAGCCAGCTTCTTCAGGTCGGACTCGTTGATGAGTCTGCGGTCGTTCTCG
>JAZFTT010000201.1:0-2814 GCA_036446835.1 Acidimicrobiia bacterium | reverse complement strand
AATTGGTCCCTGAGCCACGAATCAAACGACTCGGGTTCTGGGCCCAGGGCTGCTACACGTCGCAGCGCCGCAAGATCGTCACCCTGGGAAGCGCGGTCGGCCCGCGAGCGCCCGGCGTCGAGGGCGGAGGCTGCTCGATCGAGTCCGATTTGAGTTGCGAGCATTTCGAGCAATCGGGGTGTCGAATCGGCTGCCGTCGCTGCCAGCAGAACGTCATCGCAAAACCCTGTCCACCGTTCGAGCCGCCGACCTTCGAGGTCTCGCCCGATCTCGAGAAGACCTTCGACCGAGAACGGCCCCCTCCTTCCCCCGATCAACTCACCGAACAATCGGTTGATGCCCCGGCCTGGTCGCCGAACGGCTTCAAAAAGGTCGCTACGGCTCATCGAGTTCGGGTCGATGCCAAGACGCACCCACGCAAGAGCAGCCCGTAGCACAGTCCTGTTGAGGATGCTGGCGGTCAGTATCGACTGAAAAGGAATCTCTCTTACCGCCAACGCGGCCTGGACTGGCAAGAGCGTGGAGTTAACCCGCGAAAGAACGGCTATCGAATGGGGGGATACCCCTTTTTTCAGCAGGCCCTCGATGTGGTCGGCTGCAACAACCCCGAGGTCGTCCCCCGGCGCGCGTATGACCTCCAGTCCTTCACGATCGCTCGCTCCTCGTATTACCTTGTCGACTCTTCTCGAGTTGTAACTCAAGAGTGTCGCCACGGCCCCAACGACATCCGCCGGACACCGATAGTTGACCTCGAGCGCATGCGTTCCGGCACCGGGAAACAAGTCCTCGAACCCGATCAGGAATTCGGGGTCTGCTCCGGCGTACCCGTAGATGACCTGATCATCATCCCCGACACCGAACACATTCATCCCAGGGCTGGCAACAAGCCTGAGCAGCAGCAGGTATCCGGGGGTGAGGTCCTGGAACTCGTCGACCAGGAGATGCCGGCATTGAGCCTGCCAGTGTGCACGCAGGGAAGGATCACGGCAAAGAGCTTCTATGGCCCCGTAGATCTGTTCGTCGTGATCTGCCTCACCTCGAGAGTCGAGAGCCTCTCGATACCGACCGAAAGCCTCCGCGAACGCAGGGATGTCGTCCCGGGCCTCTTCGACAGCCTCGGGAGATCGAAGACCAACCCGAACTTCGCTCAGCGCCTCGAGATAGGGGCCGATCACATCGGTATTGGCCCGGGGAGGAGCCGAAACGATCGACTGAAGTCTCTGCCGCTGCTCCCGTTCGTCGATAAGTCGCAGATGAGGGTTCGCCATTCGGAGAATCTCCCACCCGAGCGAGTGGATCGTCCTGATGTTGAGACGAGCCGCCCCCGAAATTCGATCCTTCATCTCCACAGCTGCCAAACGGTTGTACGCCACAGCGGTGACGATCTCAGGCTCGATCCCACGGTCCTCGATCAGATGTCGCATCCGAGCGGTGAGCACCCTGGTCTTCCCTGATCCTGCGGGAGCGATAATGCGCGCAGGGCCGACACCATGGAACACGGCGTCCTTCTGGTCCTGGGCCATATCCTCGACCGGCGACACGGGGAACGGCGAGGACGCCTGGAGGCCGAAACCGACCGATTCGTGGTGTATGACTCTCTCAGCGAGGTCCAGCTGCTGACGTGGCCCACCGTCGATCCAAGCCACCGTACCGTTCGGGAGGCGAACGTCAGCCGGTCCACCAACCGAAACCTTCAAGAGCCCTTCGGCCTTTCTGGACCACCACCAGATCAACTCGTCGGTTCTCGCGTCGTAGGAATTATGCCAGACAGCTTTGGCCAATCTCTCACGCAGGAACGTGAACGTCGCTCCAAGTTCGAAAGGAGCCAGGTTCGTCGACTCCGGTGTGTTCAGTTCGACATCGGCGACGCCCACCTCGAACACGGTGGGGATCCGTCGCACATAGCGTCGTTGCAGATCATTGACCACACCCAAGAGCCGGTCGGGGTCGGCAAGCAGCGCCGATCCGATGGAAACTCGATCGCAATCTGCCCAAGCCGGCGGTACTTCACCGCCAGAAACGACAACCACCGATCGACCAAGTTCTTCCGGGCCTGGCGATGTCACAGCGGGCATTACGCCAATCCGGTCTCGAAGCGCTCCCACAGCCGGGTCATCATCACGTGGTCCGTCTCTGTCAGCACGACCCCAGCCGAGTGCTTATCGGACAAGCGATCGAGCACTTCCAGTCCACGGTCGGACCGAGGGGATGGCTCACACTGAAGAGCCCCCAGGGTTCGGAGTGTCTCCAACGTCGCTGCATCGTCGGTCGCTTCCGGGTCGTACCTGATCCTCCGGTGGCGAGATACTGGAACGACGAGTTCGGGAAACCCTGACAGATTCACCACGGGCCGAAAACACAACGCCAATTCCTAACGGTCATCGGCTATCGACCTCAGGCCAAGCAGATCCTTCTACGGTCAGCCAACCTCGTATCGCAGAGGTGGCTTCGACGTCTCCGCGGTTGTAGTCGAGGATCCATTCCCTCGCCGAGTCTGCGGCTGGTGAATCCATTGCGACCGCCTCGTCATACTTGACCATGGAGAGCCCTCCCCCGGGGTCGTCGACATCCCATTCGAATCCGGCCAGTGGAGCGATCGACTTGAGGCCGACTGACCCTCCGGTCATCCAGGAATCCTCGAAGACACGTTTCAGGTCGACCCAAATGTCGGAGTTGATGAGAATCTCAACCTGTTCCTCGAGGCGACTGTTGGCGGCTCCTGAGATACGACGGAGATGTTGGTTCTCGGCCGGTTCATGCCAGACGTAGGCCTTCATCGTCAACCCATTGTCTTTGGCTTGGTCTCGTTGAGCG
>JAZFTT010000200.1:0-2658 GCA_036446835.1 Acidimicrobiia bacterium | reverse complement strand
GTCAGGCCGGCTCAACTTCGGAAACGGGTCTAGCGTGCCGCTGCGATGGGTGGATCGATCCGGCTTATGACCTCAAATCTCCTTCACGGAGGCGCCGATGTCGACGCCTATCGGCGGCTTCTGGATCGGATAGAGCCCGATGTCGTTGTCACCCAGGAGCTCGGGCGCCAATACATCGAGGTACTAACGGAGCGATACAACAATCACTATCTCCACCCATCCGACGACTTCACCGGACGTGGGATTGCGACACACCTGGACGCTGAATTCAGTGACATCCCAATGCCGGCCCGGTTTGGCACCTCGGCAACGCTGGATTTCGGCGGCAAGCTCTGGAATCTGGCCGGGATACATCTGATCAACCCGATCGGGTTTCCATGGTGGGCCTCGGTCAAGACGAGAAGTGAGCAGCTCGAAGCTATCGACCGCTGGAGTCAGCCGATGAGGGAGCCGTCGATCGTTGCCGGTGACTTCAACGCCAGCCCCGCATGGCCGGCGTACTCTCACATGGCCGAGCGCTGGAACGACCTGGTCACAGACCACGGGTCGGTTTCTGGTGTAAGACCGGAGAAGACATGGGGTTGGCGACCCGGCTGGCCACGCCTGCTCCGAATCGACCACGTGTTTGGCCGCGGAGTCAGCGCCATCGACGTTTCTGTGGTGCCGATCAAAGGGTCTGATCACGATGCTGTTGTTGTGGATCTGGTCGCAACGTGACGGCCATGCCGCCAAGCCGGGCGGTCGCGGGAACACTTGGTGACAGAGGATCTCCTATTTTCACGAACGTACGGTCGGAAGCATGACCGATTCTTCAGCAGCTCCGTCGGATGTGCGCTTCCCGGTGGAGTACCGGGACGCCGCTTCCGGGCTGCGCAAGCGCGGCCGGACAGGGTCGCCCTGAACATCGGATATCGTCGGCGCCTGTGAACCGATACCAGATGATCCTGCGAACTGCATTAGAGGCAATCGAGGGAGGCACCCGGAGCCTCGACGATCTCGTGGCGCCTATCGCCGACGATTGAATCACCGTTGCGCGCCTGTCCAGGCTTCGTTGCGCTCAATGACTGTCGCCGCCAGTCAGTACCTCGATCTCCTGGACGACGCCGCTGGTGCCAGGAACGTTTTGATCCGCGACTCCCGTCTCAGTAGATGATGTCGAGGGCGTAGCGAAGTGCCCGGTCGAGCTCGGCGCGGGTGCCCAAATCGAGCGTGCCAACGGGTTTGGGGTCGAGATCGGTCTTGGCGACGGTGACGACGTTGTCGCAGTTGATCGCGGCCCTTCCGGGCAAACCTTGCTGGGGTCCCACCGCCACTTCCGATGGGATGCCTCGGATAGTTCGTGTTATCGGTGCGCAGGTCACCTTGTCTAGAACGGAGATTGCAGCATCCCGGGTGAGGACACACACCGGCCGTCTACCTGCGGGTGGACCGAGATCGGCCCAAATGATGTCGTTGCGTGCTACCACTCTGGGACGGTTTCGGCCGCAAGACGTCGTGACGCCTCCAGCAGAACGGGATCCGGCGGGTGCTTGCTGTACCCATCGATGAGGCGCTTGTCGGATCGGGCCCACTCGTCGGCCTGTAGAAGGGCCGTTGCGCCTCGTCGCAACAGCTCTGACCGGCTGACCCCGGTCCTTTTCGCCAACTCATCGAGCTTGGCTACCAGATCGTCGTCCAGCTGCACAAGTACTTCGCGTCTCGCCATAACCATATGATAGAACATATGGTCGCACCCGACTGGTGTCCAGGGGGTCTTCACTCCGCCGGAAGTGGACCGACCCTGGAATCGTGGCCGTCTTTCGAGGTGACGGCGAACGGGGTCAAGCCGATCTCATCCCCAAATTCTGGGATCGATCGGTCCTATCTTCTCGATCAGCGCCAATCGACCGGACATCGGGTGTCGGGCGTTCCACCAGACCTCCGGGCTTCGGTCTTGGCGTGCCAAGACCCAGAAACTGTCCGACCTCGTATTCGAGACTCACAGCACTCCGGTGATTCACGAGAGCATCACAAGCTCATCATCGACCTCATGAAGGCGGGCGACCTCGATTGGAGAGCAGTCGATGAGTGGCTGCGACACAACATCGAGGAGTCGTAGCGGCCATCCCGGGATGTGTCATCTCGCGCGACCCGGAATGCTCGGCACACCACCGTATGAACAGCGCTCGGATCTTTGCAACTGCCTGCTCGTTTACCATTCTCGCGAACCAGCTGGAGCTTTGACACCGCTGTTCCACTGGTGAGTGACCGTTACCCTTGACGAGGCATGAGCCAAGGCATCCGAACAACACCGTTGACCGGTGAGGAGTATCTCGAAAGTTTGCGGGATGGTCGAGTCGTCTTCATCGACGGAGAGAGAGTCGATGACGTCGGGGAGCATCCTGCCTTTCGCAACTCCGCCCGCTCCATCGCCCGTCTCTACGACGCATTACATGACCCGGACCAACAAGACGTGCTCATGGGGATCGACCGTTTCGGCATAAGAACGCACAAGTTCTTCATGCCCAGCTACTCAGCCGAGGAGCTGTTTGCGGCACGTGAGGCGATTGCCGCTTGGGCGCGACTCTCTTACGGGTTCATGGGGCGCTCGCCCGACTACAAGGCAGCCTTCATGGCGACGCTTGGCGCTGCGCCCGAGTTCTACAGCCCGTTCGAGGC
>JAZFTT010000199.1:0-5328 GCA_036446835.1 Acidimicrobiia bacterium | reverse complement strand
TGCGGCGGTCTATCTCCTTCTGACAGCCGCAGGAACCTTGTGGACCGACTTTCTCTGGTTCGACTCGCTCGGCTTTCGCAACATATGGCTACGGAACTGGAGTCTCTCGATTCTGCTTGGGGTGATAGGAATCGCATTCGCCTTCCTGGTCTTGTGGGTCAGTCTTCGGCTGGTCGATCGTTTCTCCTCGCGGTGGGCGCCTTTCGACCTGTCCGAGGAGGAGGAGTTCATCGAGCGATTCAGGGAGTGGATCGAACCGAGGGTGCGTCAGATTCGTATGCTGGTCACGGCCGGGCTTGCAGTGATTCTCGGACTGACCGTCGCCACCTGGAGAGACCAGGTCTTCCTCTTCATCAACCACCAGCAGTTCGGTACGCCAGATCCGCTGTTCGGTGTCGATCTCGGCTTCTATGTCTTCAGACTCCCACTGTGGGAGACGGCGGTCGATTGGGTCTTCAACGTTCTCGTCCTGGCGACGATTGTGGTCGCCATTGCGCAGTACCTGAATGGGGGGATCCGCTTCGACGGTCGACGATTGTCCACCTCTCGTGGCGCCAAGATCCACATCTCGGTGATGTTTGCCCTCATCGCCCTGGTACGGGCGGCCTCATATCGACTCGACATGTTCGAATTGCTGTTCTCGAACAACGCAGAGCCGAAATTCTTTGGACCGGGCTTCACCGACATCAACGCTCGTTTGCCTGCGCTCAACCTGCTTTTCCTGATCGCTCTCATCGCCGCAGTCCTGTTCATCGTCAACATCTTCAGACGGGGGTGGTTGCTCGCGGGGGTGTCGGTGGCGTCGTGGATCGTGGTGGCGATTGCGGCCGGCGCCATCTATCCGGCGATCATTCAGCGGTTCAGCGTCACACCCAACCAGCTCGAGAAGGAGATGCCGTACATCTCCGACAATCTGAGGATGACCCGAGAGGCGTATCAGCTGAGCGACGTGGAGGTGCGGAACTTCGCAGCCTCCAGAGACCTCACGGCGGAAGACATCGAGAACAACTCTTTGACCATTGACAATCTTCGCATTTGGAGCACCTCTGTTCTTCCCAGGACCTATCAGAACTTTCAGGAGTTGGAGCCGTACTACTCCTTGAGCAAGGTGGACACTGATCGATACCTGACGGACGGCATACCGAAACAGGTGATGGTCGCCGTTCGTGAGCTGGAAGAGCTCAATCTTCCGAGGGATGACTGGCAGAACACCCGGCTGTTCTACACGCACGGCTTTGGAGCGGTCGTCAACGCGGCCAACGTCGTTCAGGCCGATGGTCAGCCGAATTTCCTGCTCAAGGACGTACCACCCGTCGCATCCGTCCCAACCCTGGAACTCACCGAGCCCCGGGTCTATTTCGGCGAGACCTACCAGCCAGGTCGGCCGGTTATCGTAAAGACCGGTGCCGCACCCCAAGAGATTGACATTCCCACTCCGGAAGGCACCCAATACAACCAGTATGCGGGTGAGGCCGGTGTCGTCATCGACAACATCTGGAAACGAATCGCGTTTGCTTTCAGATATCGGGACCTCAACCTTCTCATTTCGAGTCAGCTACGACCTGACAGTCGGGTGCTTGTAGAGCGAAACGTCGTCCAGATCGTCAATAGCGTGGCTCCTTTCCTCTCCTCCGACGCCGATCCCTATCCGGTGATCCTCGACGGGAGGATCCTGTGGGTACTCGACCTCTACACCACCACTTCTTTCTACCCCTATTCCCAGCCCGTCGATACACAGGCCCTTGCCCGGCTCACCGTCGCGTCGCGTATCGAGCGGGGAACCAACTACATCCGGAACTCGGTCAAGGCCGTGATCGATGCCGACAACGGTGACGTCACTTTCTACCTATGGGATTCGAACGATCCGGTCAGCAGGGCTTGGGCAAAGACCTACCCAGGACTCTTCAGAGATGCTGCTTCGATGCCAGAAGGTCTTGTAGAGCATCTCCGATACCCCCAGGACCTTTTCCGGCTGCAGAGCGAAATCTATTTGGAATACCACGTCACGGAAGTGAACCAGTTGTTCTCCGGCAACAACGCTTGGTCGTTTCCCGGCGACCCTTCCACCATTACGAGGTCCGGATCGGAAAGCCTCAGAGGTGACGGACGCAACCTCGCAGACAGTTCCGTGAGTCCTCTAGCCGAGGTACTGCCCTATTACCTTCTGACGGAGCTTCCAGGCGAGGAGGAGCTGTCCTATCTGCTTCTTCAGCCCTTCAGCCCTCGTGCAAAACGCAACATGGTGGGATTCCTCGTGGCCGACTCCACTCCCGAGCAATATGGACGGCTCATCGACTTCAGGATGCCACAGGGCGAGCTGGTTGATGGAACCGAACAGGTCGGTCAGCGAATCGAACAGGATGCTGAGATCTCAGAGACTCTCAGCCTCTGGCGTGGCGACGGATCGAAGGTCATCAAGGGCGATCTGTTTGTCGTTCCGATCGAAGAGTCGGTCCTCTATTTCCAGCCGATATACCTCGAAGAAGAAGGGGGAGCTTTCCCCGAGTTCCGGCGGGTCGCCGTGGTTTTCGGAGATCGTGTCGAGTGGGCTGAATCACTCGATGCCGCTTTGGAGCTGGTGTTTGGCCCGACAGACATCGACGGTGGTGAGTCTGTTCAACCGCCCGATGTAGGCGGCGGTGACTCCACACTCGGCGAGTTGATCGCCGAGGCCGATGCTGCCTTCGCAAATGCAAATGCCGCTCTGCAATCCGGCGACTTGGCCGGGTATCAGACGTGGGTTGACGAAGCGGAGCGCATCCTCGACGAGATCGCGGCGCTGGTGAACGAAACCACCGAGGCCTCGGCCCTACACGCTTCCTGACTTTCTCTGAGGGTTGGGCCATGCCCTAGGCTTGGGAGGACTCAAGGAGAAAAAAAGCTTTGGCAAAGGACACAGAGGAATACGTACGGATGCGGGGAACCGTGGTGAAGATGCTGCCCGACTCCACATTCGAGGTTGAGCTGGACAGTGGCTTTCAGCTGCTCGCCAAACCTTCCGGTCGCATGCGTCGCGGTCGTGGAATCAGGGTGCTCCCCGGCGACAGCGTCGACGTCGAAGTCTCGACCTATGACCCCACGCGGGGTCGCATCGTCTGGCGCTACCGCTAGAACGGAACCTCTCGCCCATTTTGTACACCACATGGTGTACGATGGTGTATATGGCTCGAACCAACATCGACATCGATGAAGAACTCGTCGGGATGGTGATGGAGAGATACAGCTTTCGGTCCAAACGCGAGGCCGTTGACTTCGCCTTGCGTGAGCTGATCGGGGGAGTGATGACTAGAGAGCAGGCTTTGGCCATGGAGGGCGCTGGCTGGGATGGAGATCTTGATGAGATCCGAGCTCCGATGAAGATCGAGGAATGGGGGACGTCCGATGCTCCTCATTGACACATCGGCATGGATCGAGTTTCTCCGTCGAACGGGCAGCGATGTGAACGTCGCAGTACGCCGGCTCATCTGCGACGGAACACCGATAGCAACTACGGATGTCGTGATCATGGAGCTCCTGGCAGGCGCCAGGGCCTCGGAGGATCGGAAGAGGATTTGGGGACTTATGAATCGTTGCGCGATGTTTCCAGTCAGGCCTTTGTTTGAGTATGAGAAGGCGGCCGAGCTGTACGTTCGGTGTAGGGCTGCTGGATTCACCCCCGCCAACACCAACGACCTGCTGGTTGCTTCTGTGGCGATTGGCAAGAGGGTCCCCTTGCTGGAAGCCGACGCAGATTTTGAGCGAATCGCATCAGTCTCGTCATTGAAGCTCGTCGCGTAGCCTCGTTCGATGAAGCTCTGATCGGTCATGCTCGGTTGGGTTGATTCGGCTGATCCCGAGGGACTGGCACCCTCAGAACTCAGGGTGGTTTGCTGGTCCGATATCTGTGCCCGAGGGGCGTGAGCCACTCGATCCCGGTTCTACCGATCTTGCGATACCGCCATCCACCCTTGTGTTTCGTCATGTGATGTCGACGGCAGAGTGGAGCGTGGTTGGCCACCGTGGTGGGGCCGCCTCGGGCGTGGTCGATACGATGGTCCAGGTCACAGTTCACGGCCGGCATTCGACATCCGGGGTGCACACATGTGGGGTGAAACGCCCTGATCTTTCTCGTCTGAGCGGCCGTGGGGCGACGTCTGAGCGAGACAACGTGTAGAGGCTCACCGGTCTCGGGGTCGGTAACTGCCGCACTCCAGATCCCAGAGGTTTGTTCCTTTGCGACCTTGCGAGCGATTTCAGCCAGGACCGGCCCATATCCGCCCAGCTCTGCGGGCCCGTCCGACAGGCCGGCCAAGGTCGTGAGGTCGACGTTGATAGTCACCGATCCGCGCCGAACAGCGCCGCCTTCGAAACTGCCATTGAGAAGTCCGATCGCGACATCTGCTCGAAGCTGGTCGATGGTGCGTGGCTCGTCCTCCGTCTTGAGTCTTCGCGCGAGCACGTCGATGTGATCGCGGGCCCCGAGGATGTCCTCGGGAGAGCACTGCGAGATGACGAGAGCGGCGGTGCCCTCCAGGTTCGGTTCGGCAACGACCTTTCGCTCAGATAGCGACAGCTCAAAACGCGACTTGGCCTGTTCGGGATCTGCCTCCGTTGCCAGCCGTCTCAGGCGTGCGGTTAGCTGGCCGGTGGTGAGATGTGATGCCTCTTTCAGGATTTGATCAATAACACGACGTCTCGCGTCATCTTCGAGGTGCGCCGTGTGATCCGTGAGGATCGTGGCTTTGCGAGCGTCGATGTGACCTGAGGCGAGGGCGCGATGGACCGCCGGCAGTGTCCGGACAGTGTCGAGGGCCACAGCCAACTCCCGGTTGGCCATCCGGCGGGTGAGGGTGAGGGCGGCACCGATCTCCTCGGGGGCGAACTCGTTGACTACCTCGGTTCGGCTAGTCGTGTCCGGGTCGGCGCAATGCGCTGTTTCGGACATGGCCGCGTATATTCCGGCCTGGTGATGGGCGATCTGGCGCTGATGGGCTTTCATGACCGTGACAACGTCGTGTCCGCTGAGTCGACTGAGATCGATCGAAGACAAGATGGCTCCGAGAAACGTTCCCGGCGGAACGAGATCGAGATCGGGCGGAAGGCGGTCGGGGCCTTCCAACGGCTCCTCCTCGAAGGCGGCGCAGGTCAACTCGTAGAGGTCATCGTCACTCTCCCCCGGAAAGAGTTCGATTAGCTGGTGAAGATCTGTTTCGAGCATCTACCAACAACGTACAAGACGCCTATGACAAGAAATCTGGCTCCGAGGTTGCTCCGGGTTGCGCACCCCTTCCGTAGTCGTACAATTAGAACTTCCATCGACGCGGGGTGGTGCAGTCTGGTAGCTCGTCG
>JAZFTT010000198.1:0-3196 GCA_036446835.1 Acidimicrobiia bacterium | reverse complement strand
GCGCCCCCGGCAGGACTCGAACCTGCGCTCCCGGTTCCGGAGACCGGTGCTCTATCCCCTGAGCTACGGGGGCGGGCGATAGGGAATCATAAATGGTGGCGTGGCTTTCCCCGTATCGACATAGATCAAGACATCGCTGGTTCTTCGTCCTTGGCTGTGAGTGGGGCAAGCTTCCACCCGCCATATGCCACCTAACCGATAACAGCGGCGTTGAATACGTTCGTGGCGATCGAGATCGGCTCGCCACGACCTGAGTGCCAAATCACCGCCCCATCTATCGCCACCACAAGACCAAGAGCAGCAAACACTGTCAACTCGGGACGGATACCGGTCAACCCGGGAAGAATCAGACCCGGCCCTCCGAGAGTCTTGGCGACACCGGCAACAACATGATGACCTTTCATTCTCTCTCCCAGATAGAAACGAGCCGCGAGAGCGTACCGGACGACGCGGTCCGCTGGTGGCGTGCGACAATCGCCACAGATGCATCCCTATCTTCGAGAATCTGCTGGAGCTTGATCTCACCATCGGTGATTGGGCGTTGTTTGGCAGCGGCCCTGTCGACACCGCCGAGATGATTGATGGGGCCCCGTGAAATACGTCTCGACACGAGCCCGCGCTCCGTCCGTCGACTTCACTGGTGCTCTCTTGACTGGTCTTGTACCCGACGGGGGGCTCTTTGTCCCAGAGTCGGTTCCATCACTTCCAAGGGGCTGGCACCATTGGTCCTATCAGCAGGCGATGGTCGGCTCCCTCGAGCTCTTCGGCGCCAAGGATGTTGTCGGTCTGGTGAACGACGCTGCTGCAAGATTTCGCCATTCCGAGATTGCTCCGATCATCGAGGTTGGAGACCATCTCGTGCTCGAGTTGTTTCACGGCCCCACCCTCTCCTTCAAAGACCATGCCCTTCAGGTCGTGGCGCGGCTTCTGGACCGCGAGGTGGATCACGGAACCATTCTTGGCGCCACCAGTGGTGACACCGGTTCGGCGGCCATCGAGGCCTGTCGGGGGTCGAAGCATCTCGACATCGTCATTCTCTTTCCCGAAGGAAAGGTGTCCGATTTCCAGCGACGCCAGATGACCACCGTCCCCGACGAGAATGTCACCGCTGTTGCCGTCAGAGGGACGTTCGACGACTGCCAGGCGCTGGTGAAACAGGCCATGGTCGAGAAGCGCGGCCTGCTTGCGATCAACTCGATCAACTGGGCTCGTATCGCTTCCCAGGTCGGCTACTACGTTCACGCCGGAGCCCGTTTGTCAGAGCCGTTCGACGTGGTGGTCCCCACCGGCAACTTTGGCAACGTCTATTCGTGTTGGCTGGCGAAACAGATGGGCGTCCCCATCGAGACGATCACGATCGCCAACAACGCCAACCACGCCTTGGCTGACCTGATAGGCACCGGGGTGATGAGCGAGTCCGGCGTCGTGGGTACGACCGCTCCGGCCATGGACATCCAGGCGCCGTCGAACCTGGAGCGTTTTCGAGGAGACCCCAAGGCTGAGTTTCTGGCGGATTGGTCGAGTGACGCCGAGATAAGAGAGACGATTCTCACGGTCGCCGAAGCCCACGGCTACGTTCTCGATCCTCATACCGCCACTGCCTGGAGGGCGGGTGCCGAAACTCTCGGGGAGAGGCCCCAGCTGGTCATCTCCACCGCCCATCCCGCCAAGTTCAGCGATGCCGTTTTCGGTGCCATTGGTCGAGCGCCACAGATCCCCTCGAGCTTTGATCAATTGCTGAATCTGCCCGAACGGATGGTGACGATCGACCCCAGTACTTCAGACCTGGACCCGCTGATCCGATAATATGTAGGTAGCTGCTTTGCGAAGGATTCGCCAGCGGCTACGATGATGTCAGTTGCCAGTCCCAGACTTGGTAGCGACCCACCCGCATAGCCACCGAAGGCGCGCCCTTTGTTTAGTTGCGTCGCGGAGGTTCTCCATCCGATTGGACCCCCTCAGAGAGGGACGATTCACAAAGGATCCAATGACTACACGAGCTCAACTACAGAGCAAGTCGATAGATGAACTGAGGGAGATTGCTCAGGCAGCCGAACTCGAAACCGACGGGCTTCAGAAGTCGAAACTGATCACGGCTCTCATGGACGCCGGTCAGGTCATCGATGACGCCCCCGCCGAGGTGGTCGACCTTCCCAAGGCGACTCCTCGCGCGGAGAGGCCCGCAGCCGACAAGTCGCCGGCCGCAACTGCACCTGGAGACGGCGTCGGTCAACGCCAGCGTGAAAGCCAAGGCCATGGTGGGCAGCGTGACGGCCAGGGTGGTCAGGGTCAGCGTCGGCGCAACCGTCGTCGTCGTGACGAGGAGCAGATCCCTGAGAGTGATCTCGAAATGCGCGAGGGTCTCCTCGACATCCTTCCCGAGGGATACGGCTTTCTTCGAGTGACCGGATACGTCTCCGGCGAGGATGACGTCTATGTGTCTGCCAACCAGGTTCGGAAGTTTCGCTTGCGCAAGGGTGATGTTGTCTCCGGTCCGATTCGACCTCCTCGCTCAAAAGAGAAGTTCCCGGCAGTGGTCCGCATCGCCACGGTAAATGGTGTCGATCCCGACGAGGCGATGAAACGGCCAAAGTTCGAAAAGCTCACGCCGCTTTTCCCAGACGAGCGTCTCCGACTCGAGGTTGAAGGGAAGTCGAACAACACGCTCACCCGGATCATCGACCTGATCGCACCCATCGGCAAGGGCCAGCGTGGTTTGATCGTCTCACCATCAAAGGCCGGCAAAACCACGGTTCTTCAAGAGATCGCCCAGTCGATCACGGCGAACAACCCAGAGTGTCACCTGATGGTTGTCCTTGTCGACGAGCGCCCCGAAGAGGTCACCGACATGCAGCGGTCGGTGAAAGGTGAAGTCGTCTACTCGACCTTTGACCGTCCCGCCGAGGAACACACCCAGGTTTCCGAGTTGGCTGTCGAGCGTGCCAAGCGCCTCGTTGAATCGGGGGGCGATGTTGTCATCATCCTCGATTCGATCACCCGTCTGGCCCGTGCCCACAACCTGGCGACTCCAGCCTCGGGTCGGATTCTGTCCGGTGGAGTTGATTCCCAGGCGTTGTATCCGCCGAAGCGCTTCTTCGGGGCCGCCCGGAACCTCGAGGAGGGTGGTTCGCTGACGATTATCGCGACCGCTCTCATCGAGACCGGCTCCAAGATGGACGATGTGATCTTCGAGGAG
>JAZFTT010000197.1:0-8024 GCA_036446835.1 Acidimicrobiia bacterium | reverse complement strand
CACCCAGGTTGTTGAGTGCCCGGAGTGCAGTCGTCAGGTGGCCGGTGTCCTCGGCAACCGCGGCCGTGCCCTGCAGGATGGCCCTTGCTTCGACCCCACGACCAACGTTTCCGAGCGCGGTCGCTTGGGTCACCAAACTGTCCAGAGCCAGATCGGTCAGGCCCTCCCTTGCGGCAACGGGCAGCAAGCGCTCGATGGCCTCAATCGCATCGTCCGCTCGCCCGTTGAGCATGTAGCTCCTGCCGGCTTCGGCGGCGACCTGCGCCGTGACGGCGTCATCGACCTCATCGATGTCCCGGTAGACGGCCTCGATTACCTCCAGCGCCTCCGGTGAGCGATAGTTGCTGTTGTACGTCGACGAGCGGGATACGGCGGCACGGCGTATCCCGTCGACATCGTTACGGCCCTCAAAATAGTTGACCGCAGTCTCCGCATACCCCAGGCTGCGTTCCACTTCGCCCGCGAACTCCGCCACTTCGGCCGCCCGAAGCTGCAGGTCGGCCCGAGCGTCGGCTTCCAGCGCCAGCCCTGTCGCGCCGTCGAGGAGGTTGAGTGCCTGCGCATAGGAGTGTAAGGCCAGGGCGCGCTCAGCAGCGTCGACAAGCGAGCCAAGCGCTCGGGCAGCAAGTGCATCACGCTCGGGCCCTTCGGGGCTAGCCTCGTAGGCGCCCATGATGTGCCCGGCCAACACCCCGGCGAGCTCGGGATCGTCGACTCTCTCATAGTGAGCAGCCACCGCCAGGTGCTTTTCGCGTCGGTCGCCGCGACTCAGCCTCCCGTATGCCACCTCTCGGATCAGCGACTGAAGGAAGTGGTATTGGCCGCGTTCGGGAGACCGCGGATCATCCTCTATATCCAGAACCTCGGCCTGAACGAGTCGACGCAAGGACGTCTCAACCTCACCCCGATCAGACTCACGCATGGCGGCAAGCCCTTCCAAAGTGAAGGAGTGCCCGAGCACAGAAGCGTCCTGAAGCACGGACCGTTCCTCGTCGCCGAGCCGGTCGATGCGGGCTCCGATGACGGCCTGAAGCGACTCGGGTAGCGCCATCGAGTCGGCGTCACCTTCAAAGCGGTACTCCCCCTCGACCAACTCGAGTTGGCCGCTCGAAATCAGCATCCGTACCATCTCAACCGCATACAGCGGGATTCCAGCGGTCCGATCGGCAAGGCTCGTGATCACCTTGCCGGAAAGCCCAGGCAGATACTCACTGAGCATTTGAATCATCTCCGATTCGGACAAGGAGGGCAGCCGAAGGCCGACGGAGTTTCGATGCTGGGAGCCCCAGCTTGGTTGCCGTTCCAGGAGATCTGTGCGGGCCAGGGTGATCACTAGCAAAGGCGACCGAGTCGACCGCTCCACCAACTCGGTGACGAATTCCAGCAGACCGTCATCGGCCCAATGGAGATCCTCGAAGACCAGAACGGTGGGACCACGCTCGGATATGCTCTGGAAGAAGGCACGAAGTGCAGAGAAGAGCTCGGATCTGGTGCCTGGTGGCATCTTGGCCAGGCCGAGGAGACCTGCGAGTTTCGGCTCGATCCACTGCCTATTGTCATCGGAAGAAACGAAGTCGGCGACGGTCGCGCGGAGTCGGATCATCGCTCGCGCCGGCTCCTCAGTCTCCAAAATCCCGGCTCGCTGCCTGACCATCTCGCCCAAAGCCCAAAAGGTGAGTCCCTCGCCATACGAAGGCGACCGACCTTGATGCCAGTAGACGTCTTGGGTGAAGCCGTCGATGTGATTCTTGAACTCGTCGGCCAGCCGCGACTTTCCGATGCCGGCCTCACCGATGATCGACACGAGACGTGCTCGACGCTCAGACTCGACCGCGGAAAGGGCGTCCTTGACTAGCCGCATCTCCCGTTCGCGGCCAACGAAAGGCGGTTGCCGTACTTCCTCGGTGTCCCTACCACCAACCATCGAAGCGACGCGCAGGGCACGCCAGGCCGGGACCGCTTCGGACTTGCCCTTGACGCTGCGCTCACCCTCGTAGATGTAATCGATCGAGCGTCTGGTCACCGACTCGGTGGCTTCACCGACGAACACGGTCCGGGGAGCAGCTATGGACTGGAGCCGTGAGGCGACGTTGACCAGATCACCGACAACCAGCCCCTGTTCGTTGCCACCGGGTCCGACCGCCGTGGCACCGGAGTTGATGCCGGCCCGCAGCATCAAATCCTCCCCAAGCTCATCACCAAGGGCATCGACCATGTCGACCAACTCGAGGGCAGCTCGAACCCCCCGCTCAGCGTCATCCTCCTGCACCACGGTTGCTCCCCAGACCCCCATCACCGCGTCGCCGATGAACTTGTCAACAGTTCCCCCGAACCGTTCGATGATCTCCCTGGCCCGGTCGAAGTACGTCGTGAGCATGTCCCGGATCTCTTCCGAGTCGTGATGCTCGGAGAGCGTCGTGTAACCAACCAGATCGGCAAACAAAACGGAAACGAACCGTTTTTCTGTTGTCAGCGCGTTCGGTCCCACCTGGCGATCTGCAGCTTCGACGGCCGAGGCGTCCACGGTGAGGTCCTCGCCGCACTCGCCGCAGAAGCTGTCACCGGGGTCGCTGGTCGTGCTACATCCCGGACAGACCAGTCCCAGCGCCGTGCCGCAGTCCATGCAGAACTTGCGTCCCGCTCGGTTCTCGGCTCCACAGTCATTACAGATCATTCGCGCCTTTGACGATACCTGGCCCGAGCCGCGCATCTCCCCTACCGGGTCCTTGTCGTTCTGTAACCCTGGTTGACGAGCCGGGACCAGGCAATCCCGTCAGGAGAGGTCCACACCGCCGCATCAACATCGTCGCCGAACCCCTCAAATCCGACAGGAAGACACTCTCCTCGCCTCAGAGAACAGGGGACGCCTCTCGGGCCGACCACAAGTTTCATCGTGTGTTCGAGATACCGTCCTGTGGCTCCAGTGCCATTTCGTCAGCATCATCAGCCCAATTCCGACCCTTCGACGTCCACAACCAAGCCAACCTCATCTATAGACGCCAACCTGTGGGTTCCATGAGGTATGGCTCTCAGGTCGGGTTCCAAGAGGTATGTGCGGCTAGGAGCCAATGCCTATCGACATGGATCGACACGGACGACCAGGCCTGCCTCCTAAAAGCGAACCCCCAGGATCGGAGTCCCGTCGGCTGAGGTCCTTGTGGACTGCCTAGGTCGAGTCGCCCTCGATAGGGCCACCTTCGTCCTTCCACGCTGCGAGACCGCCGCCAATGTGCGCCACGTTCGTCAACCCCATATCCTTCAGCGTCTTGGCTGCCAGCGCCGACCGCCAACCGAGATTGCAGTAGAGCACCAATTGATCGGCTGACGCGAGAGCCTCTTGGTGATACTCGCAATCCGGATCGACCCAGAACTCGAGCATGCCTCGAGGCACGTGATAAGAGCCTGGGATCTTTCCCTCTCGCTTTATCTCCCGCACATCTCGCAGATCCACCAGAAGCGCCCCCGATGACTGCGCGGTCCTGGCTTCTTCCACCGACAGGGTCCGAATCTCGGCCTCCGCTTGGGCTACCAACTGTGCATAGCCAGTCGTCACCGGACTCATCACGGACACGCAATCCAAGCAGATGGAACCCCGGTGGTTCGGACCGACTCCAACACTGGGCGTCTGGACTCCTTGGCGCATGACATCAAGAGCACGGCTGAAGCGAGAACCCGGGGGTCTTCTCTGAGAGTCCTGATACGACCGTTCCTTCTCACAGAAACGACCCTACCGCTCCAAACCCCGTGCGTCCGACGGTCCGTATTCGGAAACTCAAACCGATTCTCAAAAACCCAAACCTGACCGATAAGCCCGCACCTGCCTACACAGGCTCGGACGGCTACCGGAACCTGACATCGAGTTGGCAGCCGCCGAAAGGAGAGTTTGGTGAGGAAGCGACTAGTGGCCTTTTTCTTGTTGCTCGGTTTGGCGGTAGTTGGGCTTGCTCCAACTGCACTGGCCGCCCAAAGGGGCTCTGTTATGACCGGCAACGGAACCTGCCAGGCGCTAGCGAACGGGGCAACCCTCGGCTTGAGCGACAAAAACGTCAAGGATCACGATCGCGGGTTGCACCGCGCACACCAACAAGCGGCGAAGGTGTTCGGTACGACGAGCTGTTAGTTAAGACCAGCGGGATGACGGGGAACCCCCTGGTAATCGGCCGGGGGTTTCCTTCGCGGTTGGGTTGTCTCAGTCCGACGAGGCTGCGTACGGAGCCGCTCAAGGGCTCATCGCATCGTGTGGATTGTCAAACCCACGCCCATAGCCGGCAATACGTGTGGTCCGCAATGCCGGGATCAGCCGCCCATAAGTGCCGTTGTGTACACCTTCACCCCGTCATCGAGTATCACTCTGTGTGGAGGTTTGGCAGGCACGATCCTAATTCCTGAAGGGAGAGAGAAATGGTGAGAAGAACGGCTCAGGTCGTGATCGTCCTCGTTACGACTTTCGGTTTGGCGACGACAGCATTGGCTCACCCGCCGGACGACACGGGCAGCAGCCCCGGACACTCGGACACAGCACCTGGCATACCCGTCAACGGTAATGAGAGAACCGTGGCAGAGGTGCAGTGCCGGGCTACCTGGGGTGGAACCCCCCTCGCTGGCGACACAGGAAACCTCGAGGACAACAAGCAAGGTGGCAGTCTCGACCCAGGTGTTTCAAACTGTGACCAATGGTGGAATTGGGCTGGCAACGGCCAAAACAACATGGATGGCAACAAGCCCTGACCCCCACTCATAACCGGCATTATGTATCCCTCGGCAGGCACGCATAAGTGCCGTTATGTGCGCCTTGGTGGGGTCGTCTTCATCGACGGGACTTTCGGCTCTAGCCCGCCTGGTGTTCCAATTAAGGTTGGTGTCGGTGAGTTGGCTGAAACGGCTGGGAATTGTCATGGGCGCGATCACCGGCCTCCTTCTTCTTTGGGTCGCTGTTGGGGCAGTGGTCTATTCCCCGGAGTACGTGGGCCGTGTTCTGACTTCGAGGGAATCAAGCGTGGACGACTACCTCCACATGTTTCCTCTCCGTTCTCTCTCCGCTTCTGCCACACCGTTCTCCTTCGACGAAGACCCCAACGAAGGCGCTGTGCGTGGGGCCTTTGAATCTGTTTTGGGTGTGTCAGACCTCGACGCGTTCCTTGCGGAGGCGGAGACTCAGGCGTTCATAGTCATAAAGGATGACAAGATTCTCTACGAGGGCTACTTCAACGGGACACGGCGCGATTCGGTGGTCACTTCGTTCTCGGTGGCCAAATCGTTTGACTCGGCGCTCATCGGCATCGCCATCGACGAGGGTCTCATCGGAAGCGTCGATGACGCAATCACCGATTATCTGCCCGAGCTTGCCGATCGAAGTATTGGTTTCGAGAAGATCACCATTCGTGACCTGCTTCTCATGGCGTCGGGACTGGATTACCAGGAGTTGAGGTGGTTTCTCTTCAACGGTGACGACCCGTTGACAACCTATTACACGGATCAGCGGGAGATCTCGCTGAACAACACCAACATCATCGACCCGCCCGCCCAATACTTTCTCTACAACAAGTACCACCCGCAGTTGCTGGGCATGATCCTGGAACGGACCACAGGCATGTCTGTTGCCGATTACACCCAAACGCGGCTCTGGGACCGGATAGGCATGGAATATGACGGTGCCTGGGCGTTGGATAGCGAGGGGAGCGGATTCGAGAAGATGGAAGCTGGGTTGAACGCCCGGGCTATCGACTTCGCCAAATTCGGGCGGCTGTATCTCAACGGTGGAAACTGGGACGGCCAACAAGTCATCTCCGCCGAATGGGTTGAAGAGTCGACTTCCCTCGCCGAGACGACACACAACCCCGACTACTACGCCCGCAGCTTCGGCCCGTCCATCTACGACGACGGCAACGGCTACTACAAATACATGTGGTACGGGAAGCTACGAGAAGGACAACCCCCCGACATTGCCGCCGAAGGCGACCACGGTCAATTCATTTACATGTCACCAGCAAACCGGGTGATCATTGTTCGTAACGGCACCGGCTACGGAATAGCTTCTAGCGAGTGGATCGACGCCTTCTATCGAGCCGCCTCGGACCTAGGAGGCGACAGGTAGAAGTCCAGCAAGGCCGCCCATAAGTGCCGTTATGTACGCGTGCGTTGGTGCGTTGAGAACGCTCTTCCGGGATTAGGAGTTGAGGTTGAGGACGTTGAAGATGTATCCGGAGCGATCGTTTCGAATCTCTTCGAGGTCCATCTCGTGGCCGCTCTCGTAGTTGAGCATTCTCTTCGGTTCGCGGGCAGCTTGAAAGAGTTCTAAGGCCGACATCGTGGCGATGTAGAAGTCTCTCTGACCGAACTGAAACAGAACCGGGCAGTCAGCAGATGAGATTGCTCGAACCGGGTCCACCTGGTCCAAGGTTCTCATGTAGTCGAAGCGGTCTGAACTGATTCGCCAGAATCTCAGGAACCAGTCGGCCCAACGCGGCGTTGGGGCTATCAGCACAGCACACCGGGCTTCGATTTCTTTGAGGAGGAGCATCCCGTACATTGCACCGAAGTCGTGGCCGACTACAGCGATCTGGGATGCGTCAACACCGTCCACGTCGAGGAGTGTGGAGTGGACCGTCTGGAGCCAGGAAACTTCGGACACGATCCGGCCGAAGTCGTTGTCGTAGTCGGTGGGAGGGCCGAACCAGGGAAACGTCAACTGAGGGAGGACCGACACGACGCCTTTCTCCGCGAGGAGTTTCGCCTCGTCGAGGAACTGGGACCGATTCGCATTCGGAGCTTCGTCAAACCAGTGGAGAAACATGACGGCCGGGCCAGTTGGTCGCATGTAGGGCCGAACTAGGAAGTAGTCGTGCCCATCCGCTGTCCGAAGGTCATCAACATCGACCGAAACATCACTCATCAGCCACTTATACCGCACAAACGCTCAAGCACATAAGCGCCGTTATGTGCGAGTGGCGCGGTCTTGCGCTGTTTGGCGCCAGTAACAGCGCACGGTCAACGAAAGCTGGAGCGAACCTGCATAAGAAGCATCAGACCTGCAGCGAAGCCGACGCCCAGGTACGCGGTCAGACCAATGAACTCGCCAAAGACAGTGACTAGATCCGCGGACAATTCGACTAGACCGAGGATGGCCAAATTGTGTCCGACCAAGAACACCAGAAGAACCTGGGTCACCAAGATCGGGACCAGCGTTCCACTCCTTCGGCCATACGCATACCACAACAGAAGTGTTCCGACCAGAATCGCCCCGATCATCAGTGGAAGCGCCGGGGGTATCAACTCTGCCAGCGCGTCATCCATGACCATGGCCTCGGCCATAGTGAACTTCGGGTCGAGCACTAAGAAGGACACCGCGCCAAGGACAACAAGGAGCCCCGTGTTGAATCCGTTGTAGACAAACCAGCGTCTCGGCGAATGCTTTGGAACCGCCTTGCTATAGCTCCAGACAATGACCAGACCACACACTGCACCCGAGAAGACCATCGGTCCAATGTTGAACCAAATATCTGAGATCCACAGGTCGTGGATCATGACGAACACCAGGACAGTCAGGCCACCAGACAACACACCAAGCGTCTTCGGAAGTTGCTCTCGGGTTCGGGACTCGCCCACTTCAAGAGCCTGAACCTCATCCATCATCTCTCCTTTTGATCTCCAGATCCCGGGTAGTGATGACAGCTCAATCTAGGCGCATACCCACCGACAAAACTCCAAACCCGGAAACCGGCGGCCCCAACTGGGCATTATGTGCGGCTCCTCCGAGGGATACATAAGTGCCGTTATGTGCGCGGTCTCGCTATCATCAGAGGCACGTCGTGAACGCTTCCGGCGACGCTAAACACGGAAGCAGTAACTCGGTTAGGAATCTTTGGGCCTCGCCACCTTCTCGGCGCCAGAAGGAAGGCAGGTCCATTTCCTATTTCTGGACTCAAGAATCTGGGTGGAGCGCAGGTGAGTTCTTTACTCCGTACCATCAAGCAGCCAAGAGGCGTACACCTTCGGCCATGACAGTTCGGGACCTTCTTCGTGGT
>JAZFTT010000196.1:0-16333 GCA_036446835.1 Acidimicrobiia bacterium | reverse complement strand
CAGCTCCTTGTCGAGCGCTTCCCGATCGGAGATCATTCGCAGAAGTTCCGTTCGTCCGATCAGGTCGCGCAATGTCGTCTGCGCCGCCCAGCTGACCGTTGATTGGAAGTCTTCAACTTCCAGGACTGCTTTCTTGGCGTCGGTAACCTGCCAGAACAGCACCGCGTCAACGTTGACCGGGACCGTGTCCATGGTCAGGGCGTCCTGGGCCTTGACCGGCGTGGAACGGATTCGCATGTCCACGATCCGGGTGACGCCCTCAATCCCAGGGATGACCCACACCACGCCCCGGTCAAGAACCCGTCGGAACTTGCCCAGCCGCAGCAGCACGCCACGCTCCCACTCTTTGATCACCCGAGGCGATATCACTGCAGCCAAGAAGACGACGAGTACCAAGCTCCAGAGAGCCGAACCCGTTGCGATCCCAACCACGACAGCCACGGCTCCAATGAGGACCAAGACCGCCCACGCGATGATGTTGTTGCCACCTTTCACAATCAGCCTCCTTCGCTCACACTGCAAACACCGAGGAACCCGACCTCTCCTGGAGGGCCAGGAGGATCGTCTCGTGGATAGTTCCACGGTGTCATTTGGGTTCCATCCAACCTCATTGCGCTCATGGGACGCTAGAGGCGAACGTCCCAAATCCGATTGTTCCGACCTGCTGCTTCTCCAGATAGGCGGATTGCTCACTATTCCACCGCAATGAACGACCCTGTCAGGTCTTCCACATCTCACCGATGAACCCCACCAGGGTCTCGACCAGCGGCTCCGTCGCCGGAATGAAGAGAACTCCATCACGAGCCTGAAGCACGGCGTGAGGTTGTAGACGCTTCAGTCGCACCTCCTGGGAGGGCTTGAAGTCGACAGGTGAGATTCGGATCTCATGACGGAGCTTGACGATCTCGCCGACACCGATCCGAATGGCCTCCACCCGAAGCTGGGCAAGTTCGATCAATGCAGCCGCCGCGGCCGGGAGTGGCCCGAATCGGTCTACCCACTCGGCTGTGACGTCGCTCACGTGGCTTTCGGTGATCGCGGCGGCGAGGCGGCGGTATGCCTCCAATCTCAGCTCCTGGTCGGTTATGTAGGAATCCGGAAGGTGGGCGTCCACCGGAAGATCGATCCGGATCTCCGGCGGGCCGGTGTCCTCGATCGGCTTGCCTTCCATCTCCTTCACGGCTTCGGCCACGAGCTCTGCGTAGAGATCAAATCCGACGGCCGCTATGTGCCCGCTCTGTACCTCACCGAGGATCGATCCCGCCCCTCGAATCTCCAGGTCCCGTAGGGCAAGTTGGAAGCCGGAACCGAGATCGGTCGACTCACCGACCGCCTGGAGACGTCTGTGAGCCTCTTCGCTGAGCGACTGATCCTGGGGATGGAACAGATAGGCATAAGCCCTCTGACTCGACCTGCCCACCCGTCCCCGCAACTGATACAACTGGGCAAGACCGAGAAGATCGGCCCGCTCGACCACCAATGTGTTGACCTTGGGGAGGTCGAGTCCCGACTCGATGATGGTGGTCGCCACCAGCACGTCGTATTCGCCGTTCCAGAAGTCGATCATCACTTGTTCGAGCTGTCCCTCGGACATCTGCCCGTGGGCGACCGCGTAACGGGCGTCCGGGACCAACTCCTTCAACCGGGCGACGGCACGATCGATTGATTGGACACGATTGTGGACGTAGAAGACCTGACCTTCCCTGAGCAGCTCGCGTCTGATCGCGGCCGATACGGCTTGCTCGTCGAAGGGACCGACATAGGTGAGGATCGGATGGCGATCCTCAGGCGGTGTCCGGATGTGTGACACATCGCGAATCCCGGTGAGCGCCAGCTCGAGGGTGCGGGGAATAGGGGTGGCCGTCAGGGTGAGCACGTCCACTCCGACTTTGAGTCGCTTCATGGCGTCCTTGGCGTTTACCCCGAAACGCTGCTCCTCGTCGATGACCAAAAGCCCAAGACGCTTGAAGCGAATATCTTCTGAGAGAAGCCGGTGCGTGCCGATGACGAGATCGACCTCACCTGTCGCCAGACCCTCCACCACCTTTCTCTGCTGTTTGGTCGTGAGAAATCTGGACAAGACCTCGACCCGAACCGGATAGGGATCAAGACGCTCCGAGAACACCTGGTGATGCTGCTGGGCAAGCAGCGTCGTGGGGCAGAGAATCGCGACCTGGCGACCGTCCTGAACCGCCTTGAAGGCTGCCCTGATCGCCACTTCGGTCTTTCCGAACCCGACATCGCCGAATATGAGGCGGTCCATGGGGGCAACGGTCTCCATGTCAGTCTTGACATCTCCGATCGCTTTGAGCTGGTCAAGCGTCTCTTCAAACGGAAACGACGCCTCCAACTCGTGCTGCCATGGAGTGTCGGGCTCGTATGCGTGACCGGTGGCGAGCGCCCTCTGGCGATGAAGGTCCACCACCTGAGCGGCGATCACGGCCACGGCTTTGCGAACACGGGTCTTTTGTTCCGACCAGTCCTTGCCACCCATTCGCGAGACCCGGGGAGCCTCACCACCGGTGTATCGCTTGACCGCGGCAAGCTGGTCCACAGGGACGTAGAGCTTGTCCCCTCCCGCGTAGGCGATTATCAGGTAGTCGCGCTCGATCCCGACCATCGTCCGGGTGACCAAACCCTCGAATCGGCCAATGCCGTGCTGGAAGTGAACGACATAATCGCCTTCGGTGAGGTCCTGATATTGCTGCCGCGGCGGCGAGGCTATTCGCCCCGTCTTGCGATGAGCCCGGCGTCTCCCCGCTATCTCCTGCTCGCCCAGCACCGCCACACCGAGCCCCGGGGCGACAAATCCCTTGTGTATGCCAACCGAAACAACGGCCGACCGGAGATTGGTCAGAGCATCGAGTCGATCGATTGCGAGGCCCTGATCTGCCAGAGTTCTGGCGACACGGTCGGCGGCCGTCTCCCCATCCATGGCGACCACGACCGATATCCCTCGCTGAAACAACCGACTCAGTCCGGCAGCCACCGACTCGGGGTCACCCGCGGTGGCGTCGAGAGAGGTGATCTCGAACACCCTGTCCCCGGGTCCTGTCGGTGACGACAGGATGCGGAGATGAGCTCTCCCCCTTATGGCGCTCTCCAGATCGAGGAAAAGGGCCGGATGATCTCCTGCCTCGGGCGCCGCCTCGCCCCAGGTGGGAGCCAGCGCCGCAGCCAACTCGGCCTCTTCTTTGATCAGATCGCGGCAGCGATCGAGGCTGCGGGTCGGGTCGACGAGAACAAGGTGGCCGGAAGACCGAAGCTCGTCGAGCATGCAGCGCTCGTCGGCGAGCCACGGAAGCCACGACTCGATGCCAGGGAACAATTGACCCTCTGCGATGCGATCCCATGTCGAGGCGGCCCAGGCCTCGGCCGTCACCAGGCCTGCCGCACGCTCCCGGACACCGGCGTCGGGTCTCACCTCCCGGGCCGGGTAGGCGACGAAGCTGTCCACCGGGTCCTGTGACCTCTGGGTCGCGACCGAGAACCGCCTTATCTCGTCGAGCTGGTTTCCCCAGAAATCGAGACGGATCGGTTGGGAGGCCTGAGCTGGAAAGACATCGACAATCCCACCTCTGACCGCGAGCTCGCCTCGTGCCTCGACACGGTCGGTGCGGTGGTAGCCGGCTCTGGCGAGGTCTCGCGTGAGGCCATCCATCTCGATCTCATCACCGGGTTTCAACGAAAGAGGGGAGACGTCCGAGACGCTGATCCGCTGAATGGCGCTTCTGACGCTGGCAACGATGATGACCGGTGAACCTGAGACCAGTTGATGACGCGCTTGCGCGCGCATCGCCATGGTCGCCGTATTGGGCGAGACGTGCTCGAAGGGCAGGGTCTCCCACGCCGGGGCGAACACGACTTCGCTGGTGAAGAGACTGAGATCGTCGACCAGCTCCTCGGCGTCACTCTCCCCCGGCAGAATCACCAGCAGGGTCTCACCGAGACTCTCGAAGAGGCCGGCCATCGCATACGCCCTTCCCCCGGGGGCGACCGCCCAGACGGAGTCGAGGTCGGGGAACGGCGCGGAACGCCAGCCCGAAAGAAGTGGTGCTAATGGAGCGGTCATGAGGACCGGCGATGCTACAAGTGTCCGCCCGACTCCTTGCCGGCCCGGCGGCCAAGCTCGGCGGCAAGCGGCAGCAGAACCACCAGCATCACCACCGACGCCAACATGACCATGACGAAGACCTCTCCGTCACTGGCGAAACTCGTTGTGGCGATGAGGAGGGCTGCCGACAGGTTTCGCTGGGCGGTGCCCAGCCCCGAAACAACCCTGGTGGCTCGGTCTTTCCCTCCAAGGAGATACCCCGCAGCCAGGGTGGCGGCCAGAAAGAGGATCAAGGCAATATACGCACCCGTCCCGAAGGAGTCGATCATCGTCGGAAGAACGAGGACCAAGGCGATGACCCCGCCCAACATCAGAGCCATCGTTGAGATCTGATTGAGGGCCGGCGCCACGTTCTTGGCATCGTCATATCTGGCTCGCACCATCAGAGCCAGACCGAGCGGCAACAGCATCCCGAGGAGCAGCGGCTTTGCTATCTCCCAGGCACCCACCTCGACGGAATCGATCAGGGTACCCAGGACCAGCGGGATGAATGCAACTGTCACCACCATCAGGAGAGTCATCAGACCGACCGAGTAGGCGACATCTCCTTTTGCCATCTGAGCAAGTTTGGGGAGAAAAGGGGCGCCTGCGGCGCTTCCGATGAGGATGAGTCCCAACGCAGTCGAATCGCTCAGCCCCACCAACTCCGCGATTCCCCAGGCGGCAAGTGGCGCCAGAACGAAGTTCGCTATCAGGGCTTGTGCGACCAATCCCAGGTTCTTGAGGGGCTCGAGCACCTGAGTCGTCGTGAGGGAGAGCCCCATTGACACCATCGAGGCGAGGACGAAAGTCAGAATCGCCAGGTTGGCGATCGTCGCCAGTGTCTCTGTCATCGTCCTTGATCCGCCGTCGCGGTTCCCGCCATCGATCTCTCCTTCTCGCGAGGCCTCGGCCTGGGGAGACTAATTGTTCGGTTGAAGGAATCCCTCATCGGCGAACCACTCGATCGTGCGGTGGATCGTTTCCTTTACCGGGGTATATCGGAGACCGAGTTCGGTTGTTGCACGACTCCCGTCGTAGTGATGACCGTGGTCGATGACCCGAACCGCCTCCCGGCAGATTGGTGGGCGGCGACGGATCACCCTGAAAGCGATCTCCACCACCACGGATATGGGGTAGATGACGCCGGTCGGGAGAAAACGAGGAGACAACT
This sequence comes from Acidimicrobiia bacterium, assembly GCA_036446835.1. Classification (GTDB taxonomy): domain Bacteria; phylum Actinomycetota; class Acidimicrobiia; order Spongiisociales; family ZC4RG35; genus SZUA-217. Next base: position 11,066 of record JAZFTT010000196.1, on the reverse strand, counting down.
CGTGATCTGTCACTTCCGATAACAAAGCGACAGCTTCCCGCATCGTCAGAGTGGCGCCGCTGAGCAGATACCGCTCTCCGGACGCTCCACGCCGGGCCGCCAAAAGGTGACCCCGGGCGCAGTCGTCGATATCGACGAGAGAGATCGTGGTGTCGATGAGGAAGGGCAACTTTCCCCTGGCGGCATTGAGGATGATCCGGCCCGTTCCCGTCGCCCGGCCAGGGCCCTGAACCGATGACGGGTTGACCGCGACAACTTCCAGGCCGCGCGCCTCCGAGAAGAGAAGTCGTTCAGCTTCGGTCTTGGTCCGCTCGTACTCCGACAGGTAGAACCCGCGATGGTTGGTCGATTCGGTGGCGTTCTCCCCTTTCCGCTCCCCGATAGTCACCACCGACGAAGTATGGATCAGTCTCAAAACTCCCGCTTCCCGGCAGGCATTCATCACCAGTCGGGTTCCTCCGACATTGACCCGCCACATATGGCTCGGGTCCCTGGTGCACATCTCGTTCGCTCCGGCAACGTGAAACACCCACTCGCAACCGTCGACCAGCGAACGAAGGCTGTCGTAGTCGAGGACATCGCCGGTGACGGGCGTCGCTCCGAGAGCCGCGACTTTGGACCCGGATCGTGTCGAGCGGGCGAGAGCCTTCACTTCGAATCCAGACTCAACGAGATGGCGGGTAACCGCCGTGCCGACTACTCCTGAGCCGCCGGTGATGGCGACCCTCACGTCTTGACTTCGGTTGGCTCCGATCGGACGGTGTGCCAGAACGCGACCATGTATCCCGACGCCGATCCGATCGTGGCGATCACCGCGAAGAGCATCGCCCATTGGTCCAGGTACCAGGGTCCCCATGGCTCCGGGAGACGGACGAATGCAAGGAAAATGGCCAGAAATTGGGCCACCGTCTTGATCTTGCCCCAGGTCGAGGGTTTTATCAGCCCGCCTCGCTGGGCGACAACACCCCGCAGCGCCATCACCGCGAACTCCCTGAAGATGAGGATCGCCGCAGGCCAGATGGAGACTCTGCCGACCGAAACGAGGGCGAGGAGCGTGCCAGTGACAAGGATCTTGTCGGCCGTGGTGTCGAGAAAACCCCCGAGAACAGTCTCATCCGAATAGCGGCGTGCCAGGTAGCCGTCGAGGAAATCGGTGAACGCGGCCACTCCGAAGATTCCTGCCGCGATGACGAAATGGTTGTCGAACTGGTCGGCCCGCGTGAAGGCCATGATCGGCAAGACCATGACGATCCGAGCCAGCGCCAACGCATTCGGAACGGAGATATCGCCTCCTCGACTAAAGCTTGCCGATCATAAGCACGCTCACAGTCGCTGCGGTGGCCACAGCACTAGACCCAGTCGAGAGAACGATCGATCGCCCGGCGCCAACGACTCTGCAACCGCATGCGTTCATCGGACGACATGTCAGGCACCCATCGCTCGGATTCGACCCATCGCAAGGTGAGTTCATCGAAATCGGACCAGAACCCCACGGCGAGACCGGCGGCATAGGCCGCGCCCAAGGCAGTCGTCTCTGCGATGGTCGGCCGGACCACCTCCACCCCAAGCAGATCGGCCTGGAATTGCATTAGAAGCGAATTGTGCGTCATGCCACCGTCAACCTTCAGCTCGACCAGATCAACCCCGGAATCTGTCGTCATGGCATCGAGGACGTCTTTTGTCTGATAGGCGGTCGACTCGAGGGCGGCGCGAGCGATGTGACCCTTGTTGGCGAAACGAGTCAAGCCGATGATCACGCCTCTGGCGTCCGGTCGCCAGTGGGGTGCAAAGAGGCCGGAGAATGCCGGAACGAAGTAGACATCTCCGTTGTCCTCCACCGAGAGAGCCAGGTCCTCGACCTCGGATGCTTCGGCAATGATCCCGATGTTGTCCCGGAGCCACTGCACCAGGGACCCGGTGACGGCAACCGAGCCTTCCAGGGCATACACAGTTTCATCGCCATCGATTCGATACGCCACAGTGCTGAGAAGACCGGACTCTGACGGAACCGGATCGGTGCCGGTGTTCATCAGCATGAAGTTGCCCGTGCCGTAGGTGTTCTTGGCGTCTCCTGGCTTGAAACAGACTTGCCCGAAGAGAGCCGCCTGCTGATCGCCGAGAATCGCAGTGAGCGGAACACCGTCAAGCAGTCCGGCACATGATCCGATGTGGCCGACCGAGGCAACGATCTCTGGAAGCATGTGAGTGGGCACGCCGAGTTCCATCAACAGGTCGGAGTCCCAGGTGGTTGTGACCAGGTCCATCAGCATGGTTCTGGACGCGTTGGTCACATCGGTGACATGGTGGCCACCTTCGGTGCCGCCGGTCAGGTTCCACGCCATCCACGAGTCGATCGTGCCGAACGCAAGCTCACCGCTCGCCGCCCGGTCTCCCAGGTCGTGTTCATCGAGAAGCCACCGCACTTTTGGGCCGGCGAAATAGGTTGCCAGAGGAAGACCCGTCTTGGCCCGGAACCGATCAGGCCCCTCGTCCGCCTCGAGCGACTTGCAGAGGTCGGCCGTTCGAGTGTCCTGCCAGACGATTGCATTGGCTACCGGCTGCCCTGTGGAACGATCCCAGACAACGGTGGTCTCTCGCTGGTTGGTGATCCCCACGGCCGCCAGGTCGCCGGGCTCGAGACCGGCCCGGGAAAGGGCTCCCTCGATCACCGACTCCGTGTTCATCCAGATTTCGGCCGGGTCGTGCTCCACCCATCCCGGTTCGGGAAAGATCTGACTGTGCTCCTTCTGATCAAGCGAGATCACAGATCCGGCATGATCAAACACCATGAATCGGGTAGATGTCGTGCCCTGATCGAGAGCGCCCACGTACTCAGGCATCTCGACCCCGGCGTGCCGCGTTTTCCTGGGCACGGTCCCTGTTGCCGAGCCACTGCTCTACGACATCGGCGGCATCCTCCACCAGCATCTCGACCTCGGAACGCTCACCCTTCGAGAATGGTCGCAGGACGAAGTCCGCGGGATCCATGGAGCCGGGTGGCCGTCCCACCCCGATCTTGAGTCTCGAGAACTCCTTGGTACCGAGAGACTTCTCGACCGATCGAATCCCGTTGTGGCCGCCACTGCCTCCGGCCACCTGAATGCGGAGACGACCAAAGGCCAGGTCGATGTCGTCGTGAACCACCAGCAGATCCGCAGACGCAACCTTGTAGTAAGCCAGTGCAGCCTTGACCGCCCCGCCGGACTCGTTCATGTAGGTGTTGGGAGCGAAATAGAGGGTTCGGTCTTCGCCGACCCCCGATTGGGCTGCGATCCCCCGCACACGCGAAGGCGTCTTGCCGAAGGACTGATCTGCTCGATCGACGACTCGTGCCAGCACATCGAACCCAACGTTATGCCGACTTCGTTCGTAGTCGGCTCCCGGATTGCGAAGTCCGACGACCACCTGCACCGGTCTACTCGGTTGCCTCGGCCTCTTCGTCGTCTTCGGTTTCAGCGTCCTCTTCAGCCTCACCCTCGGCAAGCTCCTCGCCCTCCGCCAACTCTTCTTCCTCGTCGAATTCTGGCTCTTCGACGATTTCGGCCGCGGGAACGGTGACGGACATGATCACAGCATCAGGATCCTCGAGATAGACGATGCCCTCGAGTTCCGGAAGATCCTCCACACGAAGCGAGCCGCCAACTTCGACTTCGGAAACGTCGAGTTCAATGAATGCGGGGATTTCCGTGGGCAGCACTTCGATCTGCACAAAGGTCCTCCGCGGGCTGAACACACCACCTTCGGTGACACCTGCCGGGGTACCTTCGAACTGGATGGTCACTTCGGCAGTGACCTTCTGGCTGAGGTCGACGGTGACAAAATCGATGTGTCGATACTCGTCTCGAAAAGGGTGACGCTGGATGACCCGGGCCATGGTGGTCAATGTGTCCCCGCCTTCGATCTCGAGACTGATGATGGCATTCGAGCCGGCCTCGGTGTGAAGGGCCACCTGGAGAGCATGAGCATCAACAGAAAGAGGCACGGAATCAATACCTTTGCCATAGACAACGGCAGGCACCAAGCCCTCGCGGCGAATCCGGCGAGACTCACGCGAACCGGGCGACCGGCCGGGCAAAGCGCTCAGGCTGATTTCAGACATCGAGAGACTCCTTGGAGAAGTGAAGAGGCAGACCCAATTATGGCGTCTTCGAGTTGCTACTGCCAGACGAGATCCTCCCAATCCATTCCGAGGTCCCGTCGACGAGCCGTTCGACCGTGGACTCAAACGTCCAGCCTCCACCCCTCGGGGAGTGACCTGCATTCTCGAGAACCTCAACCTCGGCGTTTGACAGCGGACGGATGTGCTTGTCGAACAGCTCTATTCGGGAGAGAGCATCCCTCGTTCCCAAAAAGAAGAGGAGTGGCACGGTGACATTCGACAAGTGGTCGATGCGAAGCCTTTCTGGCTTGCCCGCCGGATGCAGCGGATAGGCATAGAGGACAATTCCGGCGGCCTCATCGCCCTCGGCCACCAGCATCGTCGCGATCCGGCCACCCATCGACCTTCCGGCAAGAAAGAGCCTTTCAACCCGGGGACGCAGGAATTCCGCTGCCCCGCGATGACACTCGATCAGCTTCTCGGCGCGATCGGGGCTTTTGGAGCCACGCTCGGTGTAGGGGTAGTTGAAGGTCATCACGGTGTGGCCATCACCAGCGAGACCATCGCGAAGCAAAACCATGAACGGATGGTCCTGGGCTACGCCTGCTCCATGTGCGAGAAGTATCCCGTTGGGTCCATCACCTGTGAGACGCCCGGACACCTCTCCACCGGCCCACGTGATGGTGACTGAATCGGCCATGACTCAAATGTAGAGCATCGAGGTACCGTCTTCCGGATGAAACTGGTTGTTCATGACACAGCAGGGGCAACAGCCGAGGCGGCAGCAAATCGGGTCGCAAGAGTCATCGGCTCCGCGGGCGACCGGGTCACGCTGGGTCTCGCCGGTGGCTCCACCCCGGCTGCCACATATGCCGCCCTCCGCACTCAGCCCGTGGAGTGGGATCGTGTTGATGCCTGGCTATCCGATGAGCGTTGGGTCCAACCGGACCACCAGAGATGCAACGGGCGGATGGCTGCTGAGACCCTGATGAACCACGTCGACGCCCGATTCCATCGACCGGTATGGAGCGAGTTGATCGAGCCAAAGGACTCCGCCGCTCTCTATGAGTCCACCATCAGGGGAATACTCGGCGATAACAGACCAGATTTGATCCTTCTGGGAATGGGTGACGATGGTCACACGGCGTCACTGTTCCCGGACACCCCGGCGCTTGGAGAGGCCAACAGATGGTTCGTTGCCCAACACGTCCCCCAACAGCAGGAGACCAGAATCACAGCCACCTATCCATTGCTGTGGGCAGCCGAGCTCTTGTTGGTTCTGGTGGTCGGGAAGAGCAAGGCTGAAGCCCTGAAGGAGTCTTTGGCGGGCAGAACACCCGCCGGGAGATTGGGCGAAGGTGATGGGGAGGTCGAATGGTACGTGGACGTCGCCGCAGCTTCGCTCGTCTCCTAGCCATCACTGCCCTCGTTACAACGGCGTGCTCGCCCGCGAGCGGGGAAGTCGCCACAACCATCGAAGTAGCGGCATCGTCTTCCACTTCTGAGTCGACCACCAGCACAACCACGACGACCACGACCAGCTCGACCACGACAACAACGCTACCTCCCACGACAACAACCCTCCCGCGCACGACGACAACACGCCCAGAACTACCTGACATCGGAGTCGAGGAGAGGACTCCGGACGGAGAGGGACCGTTCCCGACGGTGGTGCTGGTCCACGGTGGCGGCTGGATCGGTGGAGATCCCTCGATAATGCGCTCGCTAGCGATATTCCTGACCGGCGAAGGGTTTCTCACGGTCAACACTCCTTACAAGCTCTCCAACGAGAGCCCCGGATTCCCTCAGGCTGTAGATGATGTGGCCTGTGCGGTCAGATACGCCGCCGCTCATCCGGATTCGGACGGGACGGTGGCACTGATCGGGCACTCTGCCGGTGGCCACATATCGGCGATTGTGGCCCTCACCGGCGACCGATACGCCGCCGACTGCCCCATTCCCGGCACCGGCCTCCCCGACAGATTCGTAGGGCTGGCTGGTCCGTACGATGTCACCCGACTGGGGATCATCATGCTTCCGTTCTTTGGCGCCGGGCCCACCGCCGAGCCCGACGCCTGGCTCGCCGGCAACCCCCAACGACTCACCGATGAGAACACCGACCTCGTCAGTCTGATCATGTACGGCGGAAGCGACGGAATCGTCGACAGTCGGTTCGCCACCGATTTTCACCGAGCACTCACCGACTCGGGATCGGCCTCGTTGCTGGAAGAAGTCGAGGGTGCCCTTCACAACAACATGAGAGACCCGGACTGGGTAGGCGACCTGATCGTGGTCTGGCTGGAGCGGTAGCCTCGCAGAAGCGACGGTCACATCTCTGTGATGTCTCGGCGACTCATCCGGGGACCGAATTTGGGCTCGTGACCCAGATGATGAAGGAGTCTGATCACGCGCCCTCGATTTGGCCGGAACGGCTCGAGAAGCTCCAACATCTCGTCGTCTGTGCCCCGATTCCGGCCGGTCAGATGGTGGACCACGATGTGCTTGAAGTGGAAGTCCCCCACCGCCACCTGGTCGGGATCACCGTGTGAGACTTCCAGTGTCTTGGCCACACTCCACTCCCCGATACCGTCGAGGGATTCGAGTAATTCGGCGGCCTCGGCGGAACCGACCCCGGCCAGAGCCTCGATCTTGTCGTGGTCGGCCGCCACTTGCCGGAGGACGTCGGCACGGCGCTTTTCCAGATGGAGCTCGTGGTACACCCAATAGGGCGTCTCGGCCATCTGCCCCGGGTCGGGGGGCAGTCTCAATCGCTCATTGGTGCCGGGTGCAGGCTCGGAGAACTTCCGGTACAAGCCACGCATGGCTGCAGCCGCCTCGCCACCTGTTACTTTCTGGCCGCAGATAGCGACAATGAGCGAATCAAAGACCAGATCGGTCCGCCCGAACCGCTCACCTGGATGACGACGGTGGAGCTCGGAGACAACAGGGTCGTCGGTGTCGAATGAGGATGGCTCATCATCGAGCCCGGAGATCGCCCCAAGTCTGTCCAGCAGCCAGCCGGAGCCTTGTCCCCAGGCTTCTCCAATCACCTCCGGGCGTGTTCGCCGGATCCGCAGGGATCCGGGCCCTTGTGGAGTTCGGGCAGACAGCCACCAACCGTCGTCGGCGAACCTTCCATACAAGGGCTGCAAGGTTCGCCTCAGATCGAGGGCTCCCTCGATTGGGATAGACCTGGTCTCCACACACCCATCCTGGCTGGATGCCGAAGGCATACCAACAGGCTCGTGAGGGTTGGTAACAGAACACCTAGAGGAGGATTCATTTGGCGAGTGTGATCGTCGTTGGAGATGGCCCGGGTGGGCTGTCCGCAGCCCTGTTCCTGGCGAAGAACGGCAACGAAGTGACCGTGTTCGGGACCGACAAGACGGCCATGAATTACGCACACCTCTACAACTACCTGGGACTGCCGGAGATCGCAGGGACCGAGTTTCAGCAGGTAGCGCGACGCCAGGTCTCGGCGGTGGGGGCCGATCTCCTCGATGAAGAGGTGAGCTCCGTCGCCGCCGGCGAGGGGTTCACGGTGAAGACCGAAGCTGGAGAGCACGTAGCCGACTATCTGATCCTCACCGAGGGAAAGAACCCGGAGCTTGCCCTTTCGCTGGGTGTTGCCATCGACGAGTCCGGCGCGATCGAGGTCGATCGCGACAACCGATCCTCGATCGACAGGGTCTACGTGGTCGGCCGTGCGGTCCGGCCCACCCGGAGCCAGGCCATCATCTCGGCTGGTGCGGGCGCCGCCGCCGCCCTAGACATCCTGGCCCGCGAAAAAGGGAGCGACGTACAGGACTGGGACAGCCCACCCAAGGGCTAGGGCCCGGTGCACTAGGGCACCTCGCGAAGCTCGCCGTCAACCATCAACTCGTCGACAACACCAACGACCACGGCACGGATCGCCCCCCAATCGAGGCCAAGAATCTGCCGAGCGGAAGTGCCCTCGTCCAGGATGAGCACTGTCTCACCCACGCCGGCATCGACCACATCGATGGCAATGGTGTAACCCGAAGCCTCCCCGGACACGTCCTGTATGTCGCAAACCAGCAATCGATGACCGTCGAGTATTGGGATGTTGACGGTCGACACAACAGTTCCGACAACCCTGCCCACCTTCACGCGTCCGCCCCCAAGTGGACATCGTCGACGATCCCGACAATGGCGTGATCCACGGGGACGAACCGCTCCGGCAAGGCTTCCGCCGCTTCTCGAGAGCTGACGAAGTAGACGAGCTCCCCCGGCCCGGCCATTTCAACAGCGTCGGCGGCCACCACCGTTCTACCGGACGGTTCCTGGGCCTTATCCAAAGGCTGTATGACCAGGAAGCGGACGCCCTCGAGACCGTCCACCTTCTCGGTCGCAACGACACTTCCGAGGACGCGGGCCAACTGCATGTCAGCTCTCGACTCGTTTCAAGAATCGAAGTTGACTCCGGAGGTTCTCGGCCATCTCCTCATGCACCTGGGCGATCACATCGGAGCGGATCAGTGTGCCATGGGGCTCCACACGGCTCACCGCCGCCTCAACCGCAGCATCCACATCGGAAACCGTTCCGGAGAAGAAGACGTACCCCTTGCCACCCAGGCCGTCGGCGAGGCGGACCGCCCCCACCACCACATGGGCCTCTTTGACACCGGCATCGGCAGCGTCGATAACGGCGGAGACCGAGGAAGTCTCGACGATCCCCAAAGCGCCCTCACCGAGTGTTGCCCCTTTGGCTCCGCCAACAATCGCGGATGTCACGTCCGGATGTATGTCGGGGAGAAACACCGAGTCGGTGATGTGACCCCGACCAATGTCGGTACCGATAGAGAGAGCGACCTCGACGCTGGCGGTGTCACCGCTGACCAGGACCAGATACTTCCCGGGATGGACGGTCCCCGCATAGATCGATCCCAGGGGAGACGACTTGACCATGGCGTCGCCGGACACGATGCCGGCGCTGATCGAGTCGAATTCGATGAGGGCGATAGCGGGATCAGACAATGCGCAGAGCTCCCACGACGCTGATCCTTCGGACTCGTGAGAAGTGCCGCGGCCGGGTCATTCCCTCCCCTGTCGGGCTGGCGATGGAAAATGAGGTGAAACCCTCGCCACCCTCTCCAAGACCGCTGAAGTTGGGGCCGTTGGCCACAAATATGCTGCAGTTCATTGCCCGGGCCATACGGGTGATGGTGTCGACATTGGTGCTGTGAATCGATGCTGTGTGACGAAAGCCATGCTCTGACCGCACTGCCAGATCGATGGCGTCGTCGACGTTGTGCACCCTGACAACGGGCATCACCGGCATCATCTGCTCGGTCCAAACCAGATTGTGCTCACTCCCTACCTCGGCCACCACCAACCGAACATCACCGTCGACCGTGATACCGATCTCGGAGAGAATCGCGGTCGCGCTCTTCCCGATGAGTGTCTGGTTGATCATCCCCGGTTTGTTGGGTGGCCCCATCTCCTTGAAGATGACCCGTTCCAGACGCTTGAGCTCATGTTCCTTCAGTCTGTAGGCGCCGTTGGCGACCATCGACTGAACGAGACGATCGGCCACGGTATCAACGACGATCGTGGTCTTCTCATCGGTGCAGATGACGTTGTTGTCGAACGAGGCACCTCGAACGATGTCACGTCCCGCGGCGTCCACGTCGGCCGTCTGATCGACGACGGCAGGTGGATTGCCCGGCCCGGCGGCGATCACCTTCTTGGTGGTCTTCAGCGCCTCCTTGACCACACCGGGCCCCCCCGTCACCAGTAGGACACGAATGTCAGGGTGATGCATCACCTCGAGCGCCGACTCGAGCGTCGGGTGCGGGATCGCGGTGATCAGGTTGGATGGGCCACCGGCGGAAACCACCGCGCGATTGAGAAGCTTGATGTTCTCCACCGAGACCAGGCTGGCACTGGGGTGAACATTGAAGACGACGGCATTGCCCGCCGACACCATCGCAATCGAGTTGTTGATGATGGTCGAGGTGGGATTGGTGGTGGGGGTGATCGACCCGATGACGCCATAGGGCGCGTACTCGGTGACCACCATTCCTGCGTCACCGGTGACGACATGAGGCTCCAGGTCCTCCGGGCCCGGGGTTTTGGTCGTCACCAGTCTGTTCTTCACAACTTTGTCTTCGGCCCGACCGATCCCGGTCTCCTCCGCCGCCATGTAGGCAAGACGCTCCCCCTCCTTGAGCATGGCTGCGCGCATGGCTTCGACAATGGCCTTTCTTGCTTCGAGTCCCATCTCGCGGTAACCCTCGAAGGCCCGGCGGGCAGATCGCACAGCCTCGTCGATGGTGGAGTGAATTCCGTCGCCGAGTTCCACGTCCGAAATCGCAAGCTGATCACTGGCGCGTAGCGTCGGACCGGACCGGTCGGCGAATTCGGCCGCGGCAACCCGGCCTTTGACACGATCGATTATCGAGCGGACTTCGCTGTCGCTGAGCTTCGACTTATCCAGCAGCTTCCTCCTCACCCTTGTGGTACCGGACTTCGCCAGCGATATCCCAGGAGTCCACGATCGCCATGATCACGGCGTCGCATGGCCGATCCTTGGTCATCTCCGTCTGACGCGCCGAGGAGCCCGAGGCGTACAGGACCACTTCACCCAAGCCGGCGCCGACAGCGTCAACGGCCACCACATATCCCCCTGTCTCCTGGTTCGCCTCGTCGATCTGTCTCACAATCAGGAATTTCATCCCCGACAAAAGGGCTTCTTTATGGCTGGCTACGAGGGTTCCAGCGACCCTGCCTAGATGCATGGGTCTCTCCTGTTTCTCGAGGTGGTCAGCCGAGATCGTCCTGCGCCTGATCCTGACGGCCCAGAGGCAACACGAGATCCACGTTGACATGCGGACGGGCAATGACATGGGTAGCGGTCACTTCGCCGACCTTCTCGGCGCCGCGGACACCCGCGTCGACCGCGGCCATCACCGCCGCAACATCACCACGGACAACGGCAGTTATG
>JAZFTT010000195.1:0-8394 GCA_036446835.1 Acidimicrobiia bacterium | reverse complement strand
ACGCTCAACCCGCCCCCACGGGCAGATAGGAAACCAAACGGAATGGTCTCCATCAAACCCAGGGCGATTCAATCCCTCGAAACCACCGGCATTATGTACGGCTCGTGACACCCGACTAGGCGTACATAAGTGCCGTTATGTGCGGGCGGGAGAAGGGTTGATGTCACCGGAATCTGTTGGAGGTTCGTCTGTGTGATTAGGGGGCTGATTCCGGTCAGCCTCCGGTGGAGCGATCGGCGAACTTTTTGGGGTGAATTTGAAGTCAACACCTGTTTCGTGGTTGGTTGCACTGTGCCCGCGTAGGTTGGTTGCGACGAGCGTCACTCCCGGTGGAACGGTCCGCTGGGTCATGAGGAGGGAAACAACACGATGGCATCGATGAATTCCGAGGCGGAGAGCAAGCTCAGCGGTAGTGCGGCTGAACCCCTGATACTGAGGCTGCTTAGACCGTTTGTGGATTGGGTCGCTCGACGTCAGGCGTCGGTGCATGTCAAGCTGCTAGTTGGCTTCTTGTCAATTGCTGTCCTGCTTTTGGCTCTCGGGATCTTCAGCATTTCGGTGCTGAATCGTGTGGATCGACAGGTGGAGACGCTGACGGCGCTTCACGACCAAACCGACCTCGCGCGGGACATGATCTACGGGGTCACCGCACAGAGCCATTTCCGTGCGATGGCTCTTATCACACAGATCGACTCCTGGGACGACAAGATCTATGTGGCCAAGGACGGGTTTGTCTCGAATCTGGCATCGGTGCGAGCGATCAGCATCTCCCAGCGTCCCGAATTCTTCGACGAACTGGAGCCAATCAACAACCGGTTCGAGGTCCACAGCCTCGAAGTCTCCAACATGTATTACGCCGGGGATCTGGATAGGGCGTTGGACAATCACATTCAGGTCGAGCATGAGACGTCACACGATCTCGAAGGACTCCTTAATGGTTTCATCACGGAATCAGATCAGCTGGCTGCGGCTGAGAAGGAGGCATTCGAAGCAGACCGGCGTCTGTTGACCGTTGCGGTAGCTGCATTTTCTATGACGAGCCTCGCCGCGGCACTTCTTCTCGGGGCGATCTTGTCTTGGTCGTTGATCCGACCAGTTCGTCGGGTTGACGAGGCGCTCCAGTTGATCGCTGACGGCGACTTTGATCAGCGCGTCGTCGTTGAAAACCGGGACGAGTTCGGCAGTCTCACTAGGAACCTCAACAAGACCACGGCCCAGCTCGGTGACCTTTACACAGACCTGGAGGCTCTCAATGCTGGTCTCCAGGAAACCGTCGAGCACAAGGTCGAAGAGCTGAACCGCGCTGCTCGGCTTCGCCGGTATGTATCTCCCCAGCTGGCAGAATCGATCATGGCCGGCGACACGGAAGTTATCCTCGGTTCGAGCCGGAAATATCTCACCGTTTTCATGTCAGATATCCGGGGTTTCACTGAGATGACGGAACAGATGGAGCCAGAGCTTCTCGTCGCCGAATTGAACGAGTATTTAGACGAGATGACCACCATCATCTTTCGACACGGTGGGACAGTCGACAAGTTCATCGGCGACGCCATCCTTGTCTTCTTCGGCGACCCTGTTCCCCAGGACGATCATGAACAGCGGGCGCTGAGAATGGCCCTTGAAATGCAGGACCACGTAGACGATCTCGCTGACAGATGGGCAGCCAGCTACGGAGCATCGTTTCGGATCGGCATTGGCATAACGACTGGATGGGTCACGGTCGGCAACATCGGCTCCTCAGCTCGCAGTGACTACACCGTCCTCGGAAACGAAGTGAACCTTGCATCCCGCCTGGCGGACAAGGCCAGCGCCGGAGAAATCCTTGTCAGCGAACGCACAATGAACAAATCCCCTGACGACGTCGAAGGTGAGATCGTCGACGAAGTCACCCTCAAAGGAGTATCTCGACCCATCAAGGTCTACTCCCTGACAAGACCATGAAACGCACTGTCGCCAGCTATTGGAGTATGGGCTCAGCACCAAAGAGCCGACAACAACCTTGACGCCCATAACCGGCATTATGTGCGGCCAAATACCTGTTCCAAGCCGCGAGGCATTCCAGCCTTCTGGCCATCCCCGCAGAGGCTTGCAGGCGTAGTTTTCGGATGGGCTTAGGCGTGGTCACGGCCCGTTCCCGCCATTAATGGGTCTGGGCATTGAGGTGCCTCTCCTAAGCGCCCTCGGGTCGTGTCCCCGGCGGCCTCACACGGGTCAGCGGGGACCACGACCCTTAGCCCCGTGCCGCCCATCAGCGTCGGCGAGTCTGGACAGCGAAGAACCCCCAAACGGCAAGCGCTACATGTGCAGGCTCACAGGGTGAACCGAGTACTCATTCAGTACGCGATTCACCGAGAAACAGCGACTACCCGTTGTGAAATGATGAGACAGAATCATCAGATGCCCGTTGTCGAAACTGCCGTTCACCCTGGTCAGCCCCACCCCACGAATCAGTCTGAAAAACCAGAGGTCGACGGATCGACGCCGTCCCTGACCACCATACGAATCCCCGTTCGAACCGAGTTCGACACCAGCCTCATCGGCCGCCGCCACCGTGTGGCTCCGCTTGTGTGCATCTGTTCTGAGTACGGCCATGACCCTGATTCCTCCTAGTTTGAGGAGTCCATCAGGACCGGCGGTGGGCACGCCTCAATGCCAGGCCGGGAGGTCACTCTCCTATCAAGCCACGCCGGCCGGTCCGGCACGCCGGACAGGCGGCAAAACACTCAACAAGCCACACAAACCGCGGGCACCGTTATGTAGAACCAGCCCGTCGGGTGAGGCCGAAGCATGGCACTGAGCCGTTATGTGTGGCTCTGTCGAGCGGTGTTCTGGGCTGGCGCAAACCCCCTCAGGGTGGGAATTGGGGTGAGTCGGGAGACAGGATTGCTGAGCTGAGGCGTGCTTGCGGCTGATGTTCGGAGAGTAAGCCGACTAGATCGTTGGTGGCTGTGGTCACTTCTGCCATTGCGTCTGAATGTTGGCCTTCGACGGTGATAAGCGCTTCGGCAGTGGAGGACCTGGCAGCACTTTGCATGCTCTGCCGCCAACACCAACGGCGGGCGCTGACTAGACCGTCATCATCTACGAACACGACTTCTCCAGGTTCGGGATGCGAAATGGAGTCGGCGCCCAAGTCGGTGAACTGTTCGTCTCCTGACGCGAAGCGAACGGTGGTCGTACCGGTCACCGAGTGCTGGTCGAAAACGGCGACTGGAAGCTGGTAGCGCAAACTGACAAGACTGGCCATGTCAACCAGCGTATTGATCGATGGGACACTTCCTTGTTTGGAAAGACGCCTCAAGAGGGCTTCGGCTGCGTTGCGGTATTGGGTGGGTTTGACCCCAAAGGCAGAAAACGCCGATCGCCACGCTGCCAGGCTTGCGATTTCCGATGGTGGTGTGTCTCCGAGCCGCTGCCGAACCGTCTCCTGTTCTCCCTCAAATGCTTCCAACAGGACTGGTGGCGTCGAGGTGTTGGTGAGACCGGTCGCATGGATAACGCCTCCCCGAATTGTCGGAAAACGATCGATGATCTCCCTCGAATATCGGAAGTAGGACACCAGAGGAGTCTGACAGGGTCACACCCCTCCGTCACTCCAAACAACGGGCGCCGCACCAGAGAAAACGGTGTCGATGCACCGCCCATCAAGTGCCGTAAGGGCGGCATCGGTCAGATAAATCCAATTGACTGGCTTTCGGCCGGACCGGTGGAGGAGACCTAATGGGCGAACTGCGAGACGACCTGGCTCCTTATCTGGGCGAGTTTTGTTATGTTTTCTACGCCCAACCGAAAACCATCAAGCCACGGTCGGCTTCTAGAGAGATGTTCTCGAGCTCCCAATCGTTGGCGGTTTCAGCTACGGGACATACTTTCAACTATCCACAGGGATTATTGAAGTCATCAATGACCCGGACACTGAGGCTCTGCCAAGACCTGCTCCTCGAGCCAGACACCTCCTACCAGCCATACCGTGGCGAGTTTCTACTAATTGAAGTAGAAAACCTAGAGACCCTGCAATACCGAATCGAAGAAACGGGTCATCAACTGACGAAGGCACCCCGAGATTGGAGTTGGCGATTCCAGGACTTCAAATCGGAGACCCATGTTGCAATCTTCTCTGCTTCTTTGTCGGACTCCAGGGCTGGGAAGAACACCACAGTTGAACGCTAGAACCACCACCCATAAGTGCCGCTATGTGCGGCTCCCATTCGGATTTGATACCTCGGGGCCGGGGCGGGTTTCGGTTGCCTGGACCGTCAGGAGACTGCGATGGGTCCTTCGATGCCGGTGACTACCCATACAGCATCGACCACGTCGAGACGGTAGGTCAACCAGGTTCCGCACAGACCTCCGCACCACATCGAGACGGGAACAAGCCCGGTGTCACCTTCGATGACGGGTTCACCGATACCAAGGATCGCAGCTCCCTCGACGGTGGGAACCAAGTCGGGAGTTCGCCAGTCCGACGGGTCATCGATCCACCGCACCATTCCATACTCTGCGGTGGCGATTTCGATGGCCTCTCGTTCAGCGTCAGTCAGCTCCCGAGCCGGATCGTTGACTGGCGCTGTGCCGTTCCCAGCGGATGGATCAATCCGGTTCTGAATCAAATACTCGGTGAAGGGGGGCGGCCCGTCACCAAAGCCGTGATCCTCGGTGATGAGTTCCACCAGGGCCGCAGCCATCATCTCTGGCGTCTGACCCGCACCGGAGTCGCCTCCAGGGGTGTCTTCGCCGCCGCACGCTGCAATAACCACCGAGAACGCCAGCATGATGAGTCCTATCCTCATGAACTTCAGACGATCAGAGACATCAACCGGTTCCCATGCCTCACCGTGTCCGGCGTCAACTCCCGACCCTCATCAGTGCCGTCGTGTGCAACTCTTCTATCTATTCCGATGTGGTCTGGCTTGTCGTTGAAGTTCAGTTTTGTGTGGTTGCGGATGGTGAGTCGGCTAGTTCCTTGTGTGGCCTGTGATTGTTCTGTGGGATGCGGCTCCGCTGAGCATCTGTCCGTGATTGCCGCAGGCACAGTGGTAGCTGAGGACGATTCCTTGGTCGGTGTTGGCAATGTTTTCGATATTGCTGGGCCAGACAAGGATGTCTGTCTTCCAGGTGTCACACCATGCGCGGAACATGCGGTGTTGCCTCCTTGGCGAGAGTCAGCCTGTAGGCCCCGAGTTTGAAGGTGCGGCTCTTTCGGGGAAGGTCGGCGAATAGACGTGCCTTGTCTGCAGCTTGGCGCATTTCGCTGAGCCGATACTGGTGGAACTTCATTGCGGTGCCTGTGTCGATCAGCATGGTTCACTCCTCATTGACGTAATGGGTGTTATCGTTTATGGTTGTTACAGTACATGAAGTCAGGTAACAAGTCAAATGGATTTTACGCATTACACCGATGAACCCGTCGATCTTGCTGTCGCCCTCGTCAACACCGACCAGCGACCCATCGGTGGGGAAGATGAGATCAGCGACATAACAGCTTTGAAAGAATTCCTCGAGGGTTACGAAGAACTATGGGGTGGAGTCGCCCATCGGCCGAAACGCGACGAACTGACGGGTATCCATAAGCTTCGAGACGCTCTCCGAGATGTGATCAACTCAGAAGACGAAACGGAGGCCTCGCACCGGCTCAACACCCTGCTGGCAAACAACGTTGCCACCCCACGAGTTTCGGTCCACAGCGGACACCCCCACCTTCACTTCGAACCCCAAGGCTCAACGATGACCTCCTGGCTCGGTGCAGTCACCGCAATGGGATTAGCGACAATCCTCATCGAACATGGTCTAGGTCGTTTTGGCTCCTGTCAGTCCAGCACCTGTGAAGACGTCTACGTTGACACCTCTCGCAACCGCTCCCGGCGCCACTGCTCCACCCAATGCTCAAGCCGCGAAGCAGTAGTCGCCTACCGAAAACGTCACCAAGACTGAACGCGACACCACCACAGAGGCTGATTGGGATTCCTAAAGAAAACTCGGCGCCATGCATGGGGTACCGCCATCGACATCAACATCGGCTCCAACCCTGAGGGACTCGAACCCATCCAAGACCCGAGACTGGTCGAAATCATGGAACGACGGGGGCTCACTTCCGGTCACGAGTGGCTGATCCCCGACCCCGGCCACTTCGAATACGTGCGACCCGCTCACCGAGGATGATCGCCAGTGAAAGGATCGTTGTTAAGGTCGAAGCGGGTTGATCTGGTGAACTCGCAACGACGCGCTTGGCTCGTGACGCTGGCCGCGTTTGTGATCTCCGCGTGTACGGGTGGCACTTCGATAACGAGACTTGACCCGGTCGAAACCGATGAACCTGCTGCCACCAGTGCCCCGACCACCGTATCTACGCAGACAACCGCCGTCGCTTCTAGGTCGACCACTGAGGTGACACCACAGAGCTTCGCCTATGCCGTTGTGGGCGAAGAACGTGAGCGCCGGCTGGCTGTCCTCGACCCTGCTGACCCCTGTCTGAGTGAGGAGAACCCGTGCAGTCTCTCTCCGTTATTCGCCATCGAGCTTCCCGCCTCACCTCACAACCTGACCGCCCACGGCTCGGTCGTTTACGCCACTCACCCTGGGGCCGGGACGGTCTCCCGGGTCGACATCGCCACCGGGGAGGTGACGACCACCGCTGTGGGTGTCGAACCCCACGACGTCAAGTTCTCGACGGCCGACGCCCTACTCTACGTCACCGACGAAGAGGGACAGCAGCTGCTGACGCTGGACCCCGACACCTTGGAAACCGTGGGCGTGAAGGATCTGCCCGCTCGACCCCACGACCTGGCCATCGCAGGCGAGGCGATATGGATCACCATGATCGGCATCGACGAACTCGGCAAGATCAGCGGTGGAAAGCTCGAGCTGTTCTCGACCGGTAAGAGACCCCACGACCTCATCGTCGATACTGCTGGGTTGGTGTGGTTCTCGAACTGGGGATCTGCAGAGCTCTCGGTGTTCGACCCGACCGACGGCACAACAGCTCGGGCTCCAGCAGGGGTTGTCGAGCCGCACCACTTCGCCCTTGGGCCAACTGGCGAGGTGTGGGTGTCGGACAACGGCGGCTCTGCCATCGTTCGCTTCGGCTCCACGCCTACCAGCGTGGACGTGGGTCCCGTGCCTCATCACCTCGCGGTGACCGGTGACATCGTCGTAGTCGCCGTCAGTGGTCTGGGTAAAGCAGTCTTCGTCAGCAATGACGCAATCGTCGGTACTGCCACGCTTACCCAGGGACTCCACGGCGTTGCCATCGTCAACCTCCAGACGCCACCCACGCCATGAACCGTGCTGTTTACAGCGCTCTGTCCGCCAACGCCAGTACAGGGGACCCGATCCCGACGGGATCGGGAACGATCTTTCCTTTGTGCCCCCAACGCAAATACGATGACGTTTCAACGGACAGATGACGCCGTCGGGATCGACGTAGTGGCCGTGGATAGCGAGACTCGAGCTTCAGAACGATCAAGAGACTCTCTGACACGCACTCCGAGGGAGCAATACGACTTTGGGTGGTGAGTACGCTGCACCGGCTTCACTGAATCGCCCACCCTCAGATCCGCCGAAAACGCCCTCGACAAGTCGACTCCGCTCTCGAGAAACTCGAGGCGACCTGCTGCGAGCCTGATAGAAGCCCGCGAATGGCCTCGCTCGCCGAGACACTCCATGCGGCGCGGATGTCCCTCGGTCTGGTGGTTGATGACACCACCGCACGCTCGGCCCTGGATCTTCTGATGGATGCCGGAGCCCAGATCCGGGCATCTTCAAGTGGGGTGCTGCGCTTTCAACCGGATGCCGCTGCATGCGGAGATGCTCGTCGAGCTAGCCAAGGTTCAGAGAGCGCTCACCAAAACACAGGGTCTTGGCTACTAGAACCGCGCTGCGTCAACTGACCGTTTCATAATATCAACCCCGTCGGAAGCGTCTCTTCTGTTTCTTGTCAGGTGACAAAGGGGGGACCCGGCTCTGAATGTCCTCGAGTTCCAAAGCTCGGGCCTCGGTGGCCAGCAGCAGTTCATCAAACCGGGTGAGTTCTTCTTCACGCAGAATGCTCGAGTCTATCTTGCGTAGAAGACCTTTTGCCAGAGAGATATCGAGTCCGTCGAGAGCCTTCTGGACGGCGTCAAGCTTGTCTTTTGTCTTCTTGTTTTGCCGATCCCGCCAGCTACGCGCTGCACGCAGATGCAAACTCGCACTTTGGGTGGCCGACTTGGAAAGAAGGCCGAGCAACAACGCCGTATTCGGGTCGGCGCCGATCTCCAGCAGTGACTTGTAATCGTCGGCCCGAGCATCTCGCATGATCTGATCGACAAGCTGCCGCGCTCGCTGCTCCGTAAGTTCTTCCGCCACGAGATGAAGAATATCGGGAACCATCAGATAATTGGCTCGTGGACATACTCC
>JAZFTT010000194.1:0-12186 GCA_036446835.1 Acidimicrobiia bacterium | reverse complement strand
CCTGCCTTACCCGCAGGACGCGCACCGGGAATCATTCACGATGCAACGTTTCCGGCGGATCAATCCTGGAACTTGGCAGCGGTCCCGGACGCATTACGCACCCGCTGCTGGAACTCGGACACGAAGTTGTTGCGGTAGATGACTCACAGGCGATGCTCGACCACACTCAGGGTGCCGAGACTGTCTTGGCTGATGTGTTCACCCTGAACCTTGGTCGAACGTTCGATGCGGTTGTTGCTCGTAGCCACCTCATCAACAAACCAGACGCTCCACAACGCAGGATGCTGTTGGAGGTCTGCCGTCGTCATGTGCGTGACGATGGTGGCGTATTGATCGAACGCTACGACCCCGAATGGGCATCAAATCCATCGCCCAGCGACGGACAGGCTGGCCCAGTCCGGGTGGCGTTTCGCCCGACCGAGCTTCGGACGGGATCGTTCAGCGCGACGGTGACTTACACACTGGATGGTCAACAGTGGAGCCAGTCGTTCTCTGCGGCATCGGTAACGGATGACATGCTCACGACGGAATCCGAATCCGTCGGTCTGGCGTTCTCGGGTTGGCTGACCGATGACAGGCTGTGGGCAATTCTGAAGCCAGCCTGAGCAAACGACTCACACACAACGGCACTTATGCGTGGCTGGGATCGCTTCCCCCAACCGGTTATGGGTGGATTCCAAGTGTTCGCTGTGGGTCCTTTGACCCTCGATGCGTGACTCGGTCTCAACTAGTAGCTTCAGCTCAATGGACCTGCCTGACGGCGTCGTCACATTCCTCTTCACTGACATCGAGGGCAGCACTCGTCTTTGGGAGGACGCTCCTGATGCCATGATGGACGCTCTTCGACTCCACGACGAGAAGGTCGACGTAGCTGTCGATAAGCACCATGGTGTCTCGGTCAAGCCGAGGGGCGAGGGTGACAGCAGGTTTGTCGTCTTTCGAGGCGCCGACGACGCCGTCGCAGCTGCTGCAGAGATCCAGCGTCAGCTTGACTCCGTCGAATGGAGCACACCTAGGCCACTGCGGGTTCGGGCATCGTTGCACACAGGATTGGCCGAGTTGGAGACCGGTGACTACTACGGATCGGCGGTAAATCGGGCGGCCCGTCTCCGCGCGATTGCCCATGGCGGTCAAACGGTCTTGTCAGGTGCGACTTTCGAGCTGGTACAGGATCGTCTGCCCACCGGCGTGACAATGACCGACATGGGGCGACATCGTCTCAAGGATCTGACCAGGCCGGAGCACGTCTACCAGCTCAACGTCGTTGGTCTCGATCAAGCATTTCCCCCGCTCCTCTCTTTGGATGCGGTGCCCAACAACATTCCGGAGCAATTGACCGAGTTGATCGGCCGCGAGGACGAGCTAGCCGAGGTCGCTCGCCTACTCAAGAAGGTCCGGTTGCTGACAATCCTCGGTCCGGGCGGCACCGGGAAGACCAGGCTGGCGATTCAAGGCGCCAGCGACCACAGCTCGGAGTATCGGGATGGGGTTTTCTTCGTACCCCTAGCTGACATCTCATCCAGCGACGCGATCGTGCAAATGGTCGCCGACACACTCGGAGTGGCTCTCTCCTCAGGCGACGACCCTCTTGACCAGCTGACGGGCTACCTGAAGAGCCGGCGCATACTCTTCGTTCTGGACAACTTCGAACATGTCACCGACGGCGCGAGCATCGTGTCCGAGATCCTGAAGACAGCGCCCGAGGTAAACGTCATCGCGACGTCGCGGGCCAAGCTGAATGTCGAGGGCGAAACCATTCTCACGCTGGGAGGTCTCGACACCGCATCGGATAACCCCAAAGAAGTCCTCCAAGCCAGTGCGGCGCGACTTTTCCTCAATGCAGCCGAGCGCTCTCGCCCGGGCATCGCCCTCCAAACCGAAGACCTAGAGCCCCTGTCCCGGATACTCGATCTCACGGGTGGGCTTCCCCTGGCGATCCTTCTCGCCGCAGCATGGATTCAGGTTCTCTCGATATCCCAGATCGCCAAAGAGCTCGCCAGCAGCCTGGACATACTGCAGACTTCCATGAGCGATGTACCTGACAGGCATCGCAGCATGCAGGCCGTATTCGATTACACATGGCAGCAGCTCGGAGATCGGGAGAAAAGCGTCTTCTCGGCCCTCTCGGTGTTCCGGGGCGGTTTCACCAGAGACGCTGCAGCAGCCGTGGCCGATGCCTCGCTGCTGGACCTCGCCAATCTGAGCGGGAGGTCCCTAATCACCCCAAGCGACGAAAGCGAGCGCCACAAGGTTCATGAGCTCATTCGCCAATATGCCGAGAGTGAGCTCGAGAAAGATCCCGAACGCCATGAGGCGGTGCTCGACAGCCACGCGGCGTTCTTCAGCGAGCTGGCGCACGAGGCTTTCGCTCTATGGTCGAGCGCCGATCAGCCGAGAATGCTGGGGATTCTGGAGGATGACCTGGAGAACATCAGGTCGGCTTGGCGGAGCCATGTCTCAACCGGTGGCAGAGATGGCGTCCGCAAGATCAGCATTCCGCTCTTCCTTCTCTACGAGGTGCGAGGTTGGTATCAGTCCGGCGCCCCCCTGTTTGGAGAAGTTCTTGTAGCGCTCCACCCGGACGTGAAGGATGGAGATGATGTAGCGCTCCGGGCTTTGGTGACAGCCTTGCACGCCTGGTTCCTCTCGTTGCTTGGGCAAGCGGACTCAGCGCGTTTACAGGCTGCTGTCGCGGTGGAGGAACTACGCGGGGGGAAAGATGATGAGGCCCTCTGGATTGGCTTGCAGTGCCTTTCACTGTCTCTCGCCTACGCCGGCGACGACTGGTCCGAAGTAGCCGAAGAAGGCCTGGCTTTGGGCGAGCGAATGGACGGTCCGTTCTGGAAGGCTGCGATGAAACACTGGCGGGCTGGCGCAGCGTCAAACGCAGGGGAATTGGACCTCGGAGGACGACTCCTGACCGAAGGTCGAGAGGTCCTCGAACAGCTTGATGAGCACTGGTACCTCGGTGCGAACCTCGGACATCACGGGACGATCGCTGCGAGACAAGGCGACTTCGAGGAAGCACTAGAGCTGTACAACCGCTCAGTTGAGAGGAGCCGAGAGATCGGCCATCTCCGGAGCCTGCAGCTTTCGTTGACCGGGCTAGGTGTGGCCAACCTGGAGATCGGCGACTTCCATGCCGCCGAGGCCGCCCTCCTCGAAGATCTCGCCGTCGCCGAACGGATGGGATTGGTTCGAGAGGTGCTGCAAGTCCTGATCCAGCTTGCCAGAGTTCGTTCTGCAACTGGCCGGCCCGGTGAGGCCGTCGAGCTGCTGGCCGCGGTCATCGCCAAGCCGATGAGCTCGAATCAAACGGTGTGGGAGACCAGGTCCTTGAAGGAGATCGCCACCGAAGCGGTAACTGAACTCGAATCTTCTCTCGACGTTGACGAATTCTCGTCCAGAAACGAAGCCGGCACTGCTAAGCCGTATCATGTCGCAGTCAAGGAACTGCTCGATCAGCATCTGGTCTGACTCGTAGATCAAGTCAAAGGACCGAGTGCGGGCGCGTCGAGAGTGAGCGGAACCAGAACCGTGCGTGTCGACGCCCCCGAGCGTTCAGGCAAAAAGCATTGCCTGTTATGGGCAGGGGCGTGTCGGACGGATCCGCTTCGAAGGGTTTAAGCAGGCTTCTCCAGTGCGGTCTGGCACGAGATCATAAAGGTTCGTTCTGCAGGGGATCGCGAATAGGGAGTGGCCAACACGTCCTAGTTCCTCGCGCGACGCGTTTGAGGCAACCTTCCAAAAGGAGGAATTAGGAGGAGTTTGGGGCAGGAAGGCCTATGGGTATTGGGGATTTGGGTGGTCAGCTTCCGTTTCTCAAACCTGGATCAAACTGAGCTCGTCTGCGATAGGTCGACCAAACATCCAGTCAGTTCTCCGGATTGGCGCCAGCCAGGACGCTCTTGACAAGGTCGCCGTACGACCGTGCCGACCCTCTTCCATACGCGGCCGAGTAGTCGCCAGGATCCAGCTCCTTCTCGATCTCGCTCAGGGTGTCTGTCGCAAACTGGTCGATCGGGATGTCGTCGGTAAAGAGTTGCTGGCTGCTTGCCGGTTCGGCTACGACTGTTGCCAGCATCTCAACAGCATCAAGGTTCAATCCCATGACTGCTCGGACCTGTGCACATTTGGCGACTATGCCAAGCATCTCGCGAATCATGCTCATCTGCTCCGCGGCAGCAAGACTCGTTATGAACGACGCTTCGGCTTCGACGAGATTTCCCGCGGCGACGTTGACCTCCCCGAGACCAACCGACGAAACTTGGACTCCACGCAGATAGCCGAGGTCCTGTGCGCGTTCCACTGATCGACCGAACATCTCGATAGCGTCATCTAGCCGGCCCTCGCGGGCGGCGATTCTGGCCTGGTGTCCCAGCATCCACGACATGTAGTAATGCTCATCGAGTTGTTGGCACACCTCCAAGCCCTCGAGGAGAAGTCTCTTTGCAGTGTCGATGTCGCCGGTGACCAAGGCACCAAACGCTCGCCGGCTTTTCAGACCGGCAGCCCAGAACGGGGAGTCGAGCTTCTGATCACCTAGAGCAATCCCCTCGTCCATCATTTTGTTGTGATCCTCCCACCTCCGCATGTACAGCAGGGTCATGGCAACCGACTGCAGTGCCAGCCATAGTGCCTCGGGATCAGAAGCGCTGCGCAGGGTGTTGGCGGCGTTCGATGCTGCGACGTAACCAGCCTCGGGCTGCCCTTGAAACGCCAGAAAGAAGCCTTGAAGGGCCGCTGCCAAAGAACGAGTCACCTTGGTCGACTCGTCGTCTGAATTCTCTTCGAAGGCGTCCAAAGCCTCACCAAACAGCAGAACCGCCGCCGGGTACCACCCCCGGACCTCGTACACGAACCAGAGTCCCCCGATCATTCTGCGTGATCCGACACCGTTATCTGTAACCAAATAGTGACGCCATGCCATTCTGATGTTGTCGAGGTCCTGCTCAATGGTCGATATCAGAAGCGGCTGGTCGCTCTTGTACAAGAGTCGAAAAGCCTCTTCTGTGAGACCGCTGTAGAACTCGGCATGCGCTTCCAAGAAGACGTCGTTACGCGGCTCGTCCTTGCGCATCTCGGCTTCCGCGTATTGGCGCAGTAGCTCGTGGACGCGGTAGCGCCCGGTGTCCGGATTAGCCATAAGCAACGACTTGTTGGCCAAGGTCGCCAGATTCCGCAGCGAAGCCCCGGCCACGGCCTCAGCGGCCACTCGGGTGAAACCCCCACGGAACACCGAGAGAGAGGAGAAAATCTCTCTCTCTGCGGGGTCGAGAAGATTCCACGAATAGTCGAAAACCGCTCGGACACTACGTTGCTGATCCGGAACGTCGAGCATCTCGGTCTCGAGAAAGTCGAGGTTTTTGGCGATCTCCGCGGCGATCTCGCGCGCTGACAACATGTCGACCCACGCCGCGGCAAGAAGAATGCCGAGAGGCATACCCCCGGTAAGTCGAAGGATCTGGGACAGCGGCTCCAAGTCATCCTGTTCAAGGACGAAACCCGGTTTAGCTCTCCTGGCGGCTTCGACGAACAGATTCACACCACTTGTCATCAAGGCTGTGTCCGGCGTCGTCCAGCTCGTTTCCAGGCCTCCGAGAGTCAGAACCGTCTCCCCCGAGAGGTTCAGTTTGGAGCGCGAGGTTGCCACCACTGCAATCTCCGGTGCAGCTTTGAGAATCTCAGAGATGATTGGGGCGCCTTCGGTGAGATGCTCAAAGTGGTCGAACACAAGCAGCTGACGTTTGTTACTGAGGTACTTGAGGAGCTGGCTCTTCAAGTCTTCATCGGAAGAGAGCCCCAGCCGAAGCGATTCGACTACGGACTGGATGATGTCGTCGCTGGAATCGATATCGCTCAAGCCAACAAAAAACACGCCGTCGGCGTATTCACCGGTCGAGTCGGCAGCAATCTGAATCGCCAGTCGTGTTTTACCGGCGCCGCCAGGGGCCAGAATCGTTAGCAGTCGCATATTCCCAAGCAATCGCTTCGCCTCGGCAAGCTCTTGCTCACGTCCGACGAACTCTGTGAGCTGCTGAGGGAGATTGTTGGGAACGGCGTCGAGCGATTTCAGCTCCGGGAAATCGCTGTCGAGTCCATCAACATCGAGTTGGAAGACGTGTTCTGGTCGGGTCAGATCCTTGAGCCCGTGGGCACCCATGTCTCGAATCGTCACGCCTTCCGGTATGTGATCACGCACCAGTTCGTAGGTGGCGCCAGAGATGAGAGTTTGACCACCGTGGGCGATGGCACGGAGACGCGCTGCCCTGTTAACGACCGACCCGTAGTAGTCACCTAATTGCAGATCGGCTGTGCCGGAGTGCAGTGAAGCACGTACGCGTAGCTGGGTTGGGGTCACCCACTCGGTCGCTGCCAGTTGACGCTGCATCTCAGCGGTCGCTGCCACCGCATCACGAGCTGTTTGGAAGACGACAAATCTGCTGTCGCCCTCGCCCCGCGGTTTGACCGAATGACCGTTGTTGTGTGCAACCGCCTCGTCGATCACTTGGTCGTGCTGCTCGAGGGCCCGCATCATCAGGTTGGGGGACTTCTCCCACATGCGAGTGCTCCCTTCAACATCGGTGAAGAGAAACGTCACCACTCCGTCAGGAAGTTCGTTCATCCCACCTGAGGATATCCGGCCGCCAGCCTTGCCGCCAGCGGTGGCTGAGGCCCGCTCCAAGAAGATTCGCTGTGTCCGCATACGTCCACCCCAGACCATGAACCAGGACTACTGCAATCCGTTGCCGCTCCGGGAGACGAGCCAAACCAGACGGCAGGCCCGGCTCCACCATCGACATTTGCTCCACAGAGGACTCCGGGTAGATCAGAGTCGGCGGTCGGATTCGTCTCGCATGACTCCGCCCAACCCCCCAGAGATATCCTGCCGGGTTCGGCATCCCATGAACCCGCTCCCAATGCTCCCAGCCGTAGGCAAGGGCATGAGCCGAAGCTTCCATCCCTCTCTCGATGCCATACGAGGCGCAGAGGGCGTGACGTAGTCGAGGCTCCACATCAGCGAAGAACACAGTGAACGTGTCCTCAATCTCGACTTCTCGAACCACGTCTCTCCTAAAACAGTCCTCACTACATATGGCGTCGAAACTACGAGTTGTACGACAAGAAATCCAAAACAATCAGCAATACCTAGGCCCAACGCCAAAACCATGCGTCGAAGATCATTCGAAAATGGCCGCACATAACGACACTTATGTATACCTGCGTAGGGCGGTATGGCGTTGCTGGATGGCCAGGGGTACAAGAGACGGCCTTGGTGAGTCAGGTCAGATCACGAAAACGGGTTCAGCCGAGGCTCGACACCTCTGTGCTGGCCACGACGACGAACAGCAGCACGACGATTCCGACAATGATGCCCAATCCCAGAAAAACTGTTCCAACGATTCCCAGGATCTTGCCGGCGTTCGCGCTTCCCCTGTTCGTGGGGTCGCGTCCTGTTCGTGGGGTCGCGTCGTCCCTCGTCGATTGCTTTGACTTCTCGACTGCCGACATACGAGGCGAACGGGCCAAGGATGCCGCAGACGACGATCCCGAGGATTCCCAATACCAGGGCTGTAGTTGACTCGCTGCTTTCCGGATACTGCTGTGGAGGCGTCACCTGAGATCTCCTTCCGCCCAACCAACATAGGAACCTACACCGTGGTCACCCCACTCACCCTTGGTCCTATTACACGCGCACACATAACGGCACTTATGCGTGGTCCAAATCGGGTCTCAAGGGAGTTCTGGTGGAGGTTTCTGTCGGCTACGGGGACCACAGGACAGTATCTCTGACGCAGGCGGAAAACTCTCGCTGCACCGCCAGGCCGTGGCATTTCCTGAGGGAAGGAAACGGCAGTCCGTTGTGCCGTTGGTAGAACTTCGGTTGCCATCGTCGGGATCGTCTGCATCGTCGGTCTACGGATGGGCAGACCTTTCGGAACACGACCTGAGAGCCATACCTCATGGAACCCACAGGTTGACGTATGTAGACGAGGTTGCCTTGGTTGTAGACCTCGACACTCTTTCAGATGGTCGTGAAGCCCACTGAACGAGTCCACCGGATCGCACGGGAGACCCGGGAAGGTGTTTCGTGGGCGCGTGGAAATTGGTGGACGGCCCGATGGGCGATCCCAGTTTTCTGAAGCGAGGAAAGTGTCTTCCTGTGGCTCGTGGAGATACCTGGGTCTGACAGTCCCCCTTCGGCTTCAGACCTCGTTGTCCGCGGGCTAGCCCAACCCGTCATATTCGGACTCGCTTACCGAGGCCGGCAAAGTGATCGTGAAGGTCGATCCCACGCCGAACTCACTCTCCAAACTAATTTCCCCCCCCATCATCTGGCAGATCTGGCGGGTCAGGGCGAGACCCAGGCCGGTTCCACCGAAGTCGCGGGTGGTCGAGTCGTCGACCTGGGCGAACTCTTCGAACACTAGGTCCAGCTTGTCTTCCGGAATTCCGATGCCGGTGTCTGTCAAGGCTAGGGAGATCCATGGTTCACCGTCTTTTGATATCCGGCGGGCCCTGAGGGTGATGCTCCCTTCCTCCGTGAACTTGGCGGCGTTAGAGACGAGATTGAAGAGGGCCTGTCGCACCTTGGTGAGATCGGCATGCATCTCGCCCAGGTCATCTCCATACTCTTCCACAAACTCGTTCCCGTTCTTCTCGATCATGGGCAGCGCGGTCGCCACCACTTCATGCAAGATTTGAGCAACGTCGAAGGTCTCTAGGAACAGATCCTTATGGCCTGCCTCGATCTTCGAGAGATCCAGAACATCGTTGATAAGCGACAACAGATGCCTACCCGCAGAGTTGATCTTCTCGAGGTCGAGGACCAGCTCTTCGTGCCCATCGTCTTTCGCATCTTCGGTGAGCATCTCGCTGTAACCGATGATGGCGTTCATCGGGGTGCGCAATTCGTGACTCATGTTGGCCAGGAAGGTGCTTTTCGCCTGGTTGGCATCCTCGGCCGCGCGCATCGTCTCCTCGAGAAGTCGTTCCATCTCTTTGCGATCCGTGACGTCGACGACTGAAACGAAGACCTTCAACCAAGACTCCTCCGAACCAGGCGCAATCGACACCGAAACGAGAGACACACCGGTTTCGCCGTTCAAGCGGTACAGGGTCGCTTCGGATTCGAACCCATGGTGACCTTCGGCCAATGTCGCCAGTTGGTTCGCCATTTCCGGGTCGGAGGCTTCACCAAGAAGAGGCTCAAGACTTCCGAGGAGCTCATCTTTTGTTTTCGCCCCGTACAAATCCAACGTAGCCTGGTTGACGTTGACTACTTGGATCAGCCTCCCGAATTCCACGGCCAAACCCGGATGCTCTCGAAAGTGCTCACGCAGATCGGTGACACCAGACTGCATCACCTTGTCGAGAGCAATCCGAACCTGCGAATAGTCCTCCTCCCAGAGCGACAAAGGTGAATCCTCGAAAAGGCTCCGAAACCGCGTCTCACTGACCGCCATCTTGTCTGCCATGTTGGCCAGCTCCGCCTCGGTGTGCTTGCGCTCGGTGATATCGAGTTCGATCGCACCGACAGCCACGGTATTGCCGGCGTGGTCGGCGATAGGAAACCTGACGGAGGCAATCACGTGCTCGCGAACTCCCCGTCGCACCGTCAACTCCTGTTCTACTGCCTGATTCCGATCGATGACTTCAAGATCATGCGCCATATTGACTTCCACTTGCATGTCGAGGTCGGTCAGTTCATCTGCCTGAATGAGCGTCTTGCCCCGAAGGTCTTCATTGGACAAGTGATAAAAGTCTTCATATCGGTGGTTGACCAGAATGAATTTTCCGTCGACATCACGCAGCAGAACCATCGCGGGCATATTGTCAACGACGGTTTGGAACCGGGCCCCCTCACTGCGGATGCGTTCCACCACGCGACCCAGCTGAGTCCCGACGGCACCCATGACCTCGAGGAGAGCCTCATCGGGCTCAATCGGCTGATCTGAGAAGAACTCGAGCACGGCGACGACTTCCGTCCCCGCCAGAACCGGGAATGCGATCCCCGTTTGCAACCCTGCGGCCCGCGCCGCCTTTGTTCGCGGGAGGTCGGTGTCGACGGTCTGGACATCGAACCAGGCGGGGCGCAAGGTTGCAAGGACGCGTCCGGGGATGCCCTCGCCAATATGGACCACAGTCTCGTCGGTGGCGTCCCGAAAAAACCCATGGCGCTCGGGGTCGGCCAGCTGCCAGATGTCGGTTGGGACGAGCAGGTTGGAATCTTCCTCATCGACCAGATATGCATGTCCGATTGGCCAGCCGATGGCGGCAGACACCTCCTGTACGGAGGTCCGCATGGCCTCATTGACCGTTTGAGCTTCGTTAGCGGCGGATGCCGTATTGCGCAGCAACTGGAGAGCGGCCGTGCGAGCGTTGATGCCTTCGAGCACGCGGTTGTATTGCTGGGCGATTTGGCCAACCTCGGTGTGCGGCTCCACTGCTACGGGTGTGGAATAGTCCTCGGTCTTTCGCTGCTTGTCCATATCGTTGAGCAGGTCGAGGATCTCGGTGCTGGCCCCGTGCTCAGCTACGTTCAGGCCCATTCGTTCGCCTTCGGGATTGACCCGAAGGGGGAACCGGCGGTTGATCAGCCAGAGGAGCAGGAAGCCGAGGCCGAAGGCCCAAACGAAACCGGCGAGAACTCCGGTTGCCTGCACCCAGAGTTGCGACAAGCGGCCATCACCACCCCACGCCTCGGGGTTGCCGAAGAGAGCTACAGCGAGGGTGCCCCAGATTCCGGCTCCGAGGTGAACCGGGACCGCGCCCACTACATCGTCGATTTCAACCCGCTCTAGGAGAACGGTGACGCCGTACATGACCACCCCGGCAAGACCTCCAATGATGGCGGCATCGGCCGTCGAGACGATGTTCGCCGAAGCGGTAACCGCGACCAATCCCGCCAGGGCGCCGTTCATCGTGGTAACGACGTCGACGTGTCCTGCCGTCCGCCACGATATCGCCATGGCAACCAGCCCGCCGAAAGCTCCTGAGATCGTCGTGTTGACGATGATGGTGGGCACGTCGCTGTTGAGTGCCAGCGTGGAACCTCCGTTGAATCCGAACCAGCCCAACCAGAGAATGAAGACGCCGAGTGTGACAATGGGAATGTCGTGACCATGAATGGGAATGGCATTTTTTCCGAACCGGCCCAGGCGGGGGCCGATGATGATCGCGCCGGCCAGCGCCATCCAGCCGCCCATGGAATGCACGACGGTCGAGCCGGCAAAGTCTATGAAGCCGCGGCTCTCTAACCAGCCGGCTTCTCCGCCAGCGAGGCTGCCCCACGCCCAATGGCCGTACACTGGGTAAATCAAGGCCGACATGACCAGAGCCATAATGAGATAGCCGGAGAACTTCATTCGCTCCGCGACGGCACCCGACATGATCGTCGTCGCCGTCCCGGCGAATCCGATCTGGAAGATGAAGAACGCCATTAAGAAGGGGCCGGCGGTTTCTGGCAAGAAGAAATCCGAGAATCCGAACCAGCCGCCCACGCTATCCCCAAACATCAAGGCAAAGCCGAAGATCCAGAAGACAGCAGCGGTCAAGCAGAAATCGGCGAAATTCTTGGCGGCGACGTTGATGCTGTTTTTCGTGCGGACGCTTCCGCTCTCCAGTGAGGAGAAGCCGGCCTGCATGAACATGACGAGAGCCGCCGCCACCAGGATCCACGCAATGTCAAGTGCTTCGGCAGTCGACATCACTTCACGCAGTCGCTAGACACGTCGGTAATCCTATTGAAACCCAAGTCAGGGTGCACCCGTGTCGCTGTTTCGGTGCAGCATCGGTCATTCGACCAGGAAGTAGGTCTGCATCTTGCCCTTCCCTTTGACTTCGATTTCACCCCGCGCCTCGAATACATAATGCTCTCGCAGTAGGCCATAGGTCGATAACGACACTTGAATCCGACCTGGAACGCCCGTGGATTCCATCCGACTGGCGATGTTGACGGCGTCCCCCCAGAGGTCGTAAGCAAATTTCGATG
This sequence comes from Acidimicrobiia bacterium, assembly GCA_036446835.1. Taxonomy (GTDB): domain Bacteria; phylum Actinomycetota; class Acidimicrobiia; order Spongiisociales; family ZC4RG35; genus SZUA-217. The sequence goes on along the minus strand of JAZFTT010000194.1, from coordinate 191 downwards.
TTCCGATGACACCCGCAACCACAGGTCCAGTGTTGATGCCAATCCTGATGCCGAGCGGCTCGTCCCAGGCCTGGTTGTAGACGTCGAGCGCCTCCAGCATGGCCAGGCCCATAGCGGCCATGCGCTCGGCGTGGTCCCCCTGAGGAATCGGGAGACCGCCCACCACCATGTAGGCGTCCCCGATGGTCTTC